>CAYMWZ010000269.1:0-4501 GCA_964394385.1 uncultured Nitrospinaceae bacterium
CCGGCCAGAGCCAAGAAGACGATGACGGCCCCCAGCTGGATCTTGACCCCCCCCAGGAGGAGCGCCAGGAGGCCCGCGGCCGCGCTCCGCCCCTTGGCGAGCGCAAGGCCCATGAAAGCGACCGCCAAGCCCAGGAGCAAGTCCACCTGCCCCAGCGCCAGGGCCTGCTTGGCCGGGTAGAAGACCGCCGCGAACCCCGCCACGACCAGGGCGCTCACCACCCGGTCGGCCCCGCGCCTCGTCAACTCCCTCCAGGCGATCGCGCCCATCCCCCAAAGCGCCGCCTCCGAGAGAAGCACCCAGAGAACCCGGGCGGCCGGCCACGGAAGGAGCGCGAACGGGAGGAAGAGAAAATAAAACGTGGGCGGATTCACCCCGCGGAGGGGCCGGAGGCCCAAGCGCTCCCCATACTCCATGAGCTTCGCGGCGTCCCCGGGGTTGGCCCCCTCCCAGAGCATCCGGGCGTGGAGGTAATAGGCTCCCAGGTCCACCGGATCGGAGAGGACGATCGCCCGGAGGACGAGGACCAGATGCCGCCCCACCAAAAGGAGGACGAGGAGGAGGAGGAGACCCCGCAGGGCGGACGATCCCGCCGGGGGCGCAGGGACTCGCCCGGGAAGGCTCATCCCGCCTGCCCTTTGCAGGGGGCCTCGGCCAGCTCCCGGTAGCTCACGATCTTGACCCCGCGCGCCCCGAGGGCCTCCCGCACCCCTCCCCCGAGGAGGGCCCGGAGCTCCTCCTCCCGCTGGCGGTGGTAGGAATCCATCCGCTCCAGTTCGGGGGAGGAGTAGCCGGGGTGGAGCGCAATCTCGCTCACGCCGGGCTTCAAGCGGCGGATGACGGAGCGGAGGGTCCGGGCGAAGTCGCGGCTGGCGGTCAGCAAGGTGGCGTAGAGCGCGTCAGGCGTCCGCAGCCCCGCGGCGGCGATGCGGGCAGGCGCCCGCCCGCCGAGCCGGCGAAGAAGGAGGGCCCTCCAAGGGAGGCCCCCGCCTCCCGCCCCCCACAGGAGCTCCTCCCTCGGGTGGCGCATGGCCGGGATCCGGTACTCGACCGCGAGGCGCACCAAAACCTCCAGCATGCGGGGAATGGCGTGGAGGTGGTGGTGGACGTCCAGATGCCAAAGCGGTGCGGGCTGGGCCGAGAGGATCCGCTCGATCTGGGCGCGGGCTTCCCGCTCGAGAGGCCCGAGGAGGGAAGATCCCCCCAAGAGGAGCCTCCCCGCCAGGGCGAGCGGGCCGGGAAAGGAGCCGCCGCGGCCGCAGAGGAGCCCGGCCTCGCGCGCCGGCAGGAGGGGGCTCCCCAAGGTGAAGTTGAGGTGCACCCCCAGGCTGAGGGGAAGGCCCCGCCTCAGGCGCTCGCAGGCGTCATCGAAGCCCGGGAGGTTGGCCACCATGGAGGCGCTGCTGATGGCGCCCACCTCGGCGCACTCGGCGATTCCGCGGTTCACGCCATGGAAGGCGCCGAGGTCGTCCGCGTTCAGGATGAGCGAGACCTGGCCCCCGGGCGGCGCGCCGGGCTCGGCTACCACCTTCCCCGCCTCTCCCAGATCTTGATGCGGATGAGATCCCGGATCATCCTCAACGAGTCCCCCGCGAACTCCACCGTCGAGACCTCCGAGTCGTAGTGGTACATGACGGGGATCTCCACGATCCGGAACTTCGCCACCTGGGCGATCCGGAGCACCTCGACGTCGAAGGAGAAGCGGTCGATCCGCTGCCGGCTGAAGATATGGATGGCCGCCTGCTTGCGGAATCCCTTGAGGCCGGCCTGGGTGTCGTAGATCCCGGGCACGCAAAACCGGATGATCCAGTTGCCGACCCGGCTCATCCAGTGGCGGGTCGTGAACATGGCGAACATGCGGGGGCTGATGACGTAGCGGCTCTCCGGGTGGACGCGAGAGGCGATGGCGAGGTCGGCCCCCGCCTCCAGCGTCCGGAGGATCTGCCCCACGGAGTCCAGGCCGTAGGGCATGTCGCTGTCCAGGGCGACGCGGAACTCCCCCTCCGCCTCGAGCATCCCCTTCCGGACGGCGGCCCCTTTCCCCAGGTTGCGCGCGTTCCTGAGGATCCGGATCTTGCCCGGATTCGCGGCCCGAACCTCCTCCGCCTGGCGGAGGGTGTCGTCGTCGCTGCAATCGTCCACCACCACAAGCTCGAAGGGCTTGTCCATGCGGTTCAGCCAGCGGAGGAGATCCTCCAGCGTCCGGCGGATGAACCTCCCCCCCCGGTAGACGGGCAGGACGATGCTCACCTGGAGGGGGCCGGAGCCGCCGTGCTCTTCGCCGGAGCGGGGCATCCGTTCACCTTACGAAGCAGGCCCGGGGCCGCGTTCTCCCTCCGGCCGTCACGCCTTGCGGCAGCGGAAGAGGAAATGAGCGTAGGGCACCCTTCGGTGAAAGGGAACCGACTCCACCTCGAAACCGCAGCTTCTCAGAAGAGATTCGTTCTCCTCACGGGACACGTAATTGACCCCTCCCGAGGAGGTGGTGCGCAAGACGCGAAGGGCGAGCCACTCCTGAAGGAGCGCGACCGCGTACTTCAGCCTGGGCCTTGTAACAACCTCCTGAACCAAAAGCAATCCGCCCTTCCGCAGGGCCCTGTGCGCGGTCCGGAGGATCCGCCGCTTGTGCGGCTCCTCCCAGAGGTAAAGGACGTCCACCAGGAGGACGGCGTCAAAGCGGCCTTCATCATCCAGCTCGAAGATGTCCCCCGCGCGGAAGGAGAGATTCGCCAGGCCCTCGCCGGCCATCCTCGCCGCGGACACCTTTCGCGCCTCCCGCTCGATCCCCACGACCTGCCGCCCGGGCGCGGCCATCGCCAGCGCCAGGGCCACGAGCCCCTGGCCGCACCCGAGGTCGAGCACCGGCCCGCTCCCGGGCACCTCCCGCACGAGGGGCCAGAGGTTCATCATCCGGCAGCGGAAGCCGACGTGAAGCCTCTCCCGCCAGGGGCAGCCGCGATAGCGCGAAAGGATGGAAGACGAATCCCCCCCGGTTGAAGGCATGGCTTCAGGCCCCGGTCGGTGCCATCGAAGGAGACCTCGACTTCCCGGATCTGTCCCCGGCGCGGTAAGGTGAAAAGGCCAAAGGGCGGCGGGGCGCCGGGCGCTCCCAGAGGACGCGAGGATCGTGCGCACCATCCTTTACTGTCACCACTATTCCCAGATCAGCGGCGGGGAGACAAGCCTCCTGGAGCTGTTCCGCCACCTCGACCGCGGGCGCTTCCGGCCGCTCCTCGCCGCCCCGGGGCGGGGGCCCTTCCCCGACGCGGCCCGGGAGCTCGGGGTGGAGGTGACCCCCTGCGAGTACGGCCCCCTGCGGCGGATGGACCTCCTCGCCCGGGCCGCCCTCGGCCTGCGCCGCATCGCCCGCGAGGGCGGCGCCTCCCTCCTCCACGCGAACGGCCCGCCCACCAACGTGCCCGCCGCCCTGGCGGGGCGCCTGGCGGGCCTCCCGGTCGTCTGGCACGCCCGGAACCTCATCGTGCGGGGGGAGGTCGACCTCGACCGGCTGCTCTCGCCCATGGCTTCCCTCATCATCGCCAACTCGGACGCCATCCGCGAGCGGTTCCGCTTCCGGGGCCGCCTGACCGAAAAGAGCCTGACCATCATCAACGGGGTGGATCCCGAGCGGTTTCATCCCGCCGTCTCCGGCGAGGACGTGCGGGCCCGGCTCGGGGTCGGGGCCGGGTGCGTCCTGGCCGGCGTGGTCGGCCGCATTTCGCCCATCAAGGGGCAGCGCACCTTCGTCGAGGCCGCCGCCTCCCTCCTCCCGCGAAGACCCGAGGTCCGCTTCCTCATCGTGGGCTCCGGCCTCTTCCCGGGGGAGAAGGCGTGCGAGGAGGAGATCCGCGCCCTCGTGGCCGGGCGCGGCCTGGGGGAGCGGATCTCCTTCGCGGGCTACCAGCGCGACGTGCGCCCCTTCATCGCCGCCCTGGACATCTGCGTCGTCCCCTCGGACGCCGAGCCCTGCGGGAGGGTCATCTTCGAGGCCATGGCCATGGCCAAGCCGGTCGTCGGGACGAACACCGGGGGGACGCCCGAGATCGCCGCCGAGGGGGAGACGGGCTTTCTCGTCCCCCCCCGCGACGCGGCGGCCCTGGCGGCCGCGATCGAGCGCCTCGCCGCGGATCCGGGCCTCAGGCGCCGGATGGGGGAGGCGGGCCGGCGGCGGGTGGAGGAACGCTTCACCATCCAGGCCCACGCCCGGCGGACCGAGGCCGCCTACCTCAAGCTCCTGGGAGAGGCCGACGGCCGTGGCTAAGCTGGCGGGGAGGCTCCGCAAAAAAGAGGACGGAGGGATATCCCTCGACTGGGCCGAGGGATGCGCACCCGCCCGGGCGGAGGGGGAGGGCCCCCAGGCCATCGTCCTGGGGCCGGCGGGGGTCCCCCGCGGTGACCTCGCGCGAGGGCTCTTGGACCACCCCGGCGACCCCGCCCGGGTCCTCGCCCCCCTGCGGCGCCTGGGCGGGGGCTTCGCCTTCGCCCTGTGGGAGCCCGGGCG
>CAYMWZ010000270.1:0-4487 GCA_964394385.1 uncultured Nitrospinaceae bacterium
CCGCCGGGGGGCCGCGGGAGATCCCCGCGGCCCCCCCTTCTTTTGGGGGGATGGCACCCGATGAAGATCATCAACTCGCTGGGTCTCGAGCAGGACCTGCGCTATGAGCCCCCCTACACCATCATGTGGGGGGTGAACGAGGAGACGACCGGCACCAAGGTGATGACCATGCAGCGCACCATCATCCCCCCGGGGGGGAGGAACAAGCTGCACTATCACGCCTGCGACGCCACCTTCTACGTGGTGAGGGGCCCCATCTACGTCTACTGGGGGGACCCGGCGAGGCCCGAGCGCCGCCTCGTCGAGCCCGGCCACTTCTGCTACGTCCCGGCGGGGGAGGTCCACGGCCAGGAGAACCCCAGCCCGACCGACCACGCCGAGCTCATCGCGAGCTACGGCAACTGCCCCCACCACGACAAGGCGGGCACCGTCTTCGTCGAGTGAGGGACCGGGCGCGCCCCGGGGAAAGGAGACCCGCTTGGACCGCGGCATCTGGGCCATCTGGTACGAGCTGGCCGATGGAGGCAAGTCCGAGTATCTGGATTGGTTTCACCGCGTCCACATCCCGGAGAAGCTCGCCCGCCCGGGCTACCTCTGGGCGGCGCACTACGAGCTGGGCCACGGCGGGGGGCGCTTCCAGAAGGTGGTGGACACGCTCATCCACACCGAGGACCCTTCGCTCGGCCGGGGGAGGGGCTACCTGGCCCTCTTCGGGGGGCTCACGGCCCACACCTTCCTCGACCCCAGCCCCGCCCAGCTCGCCGAGCGCCAGGGCCCCGAGGCGCGCAAGATGATCGGCCTCCGGCGCGAGGCCTACGCCTGCGTCTTCGCCGAGGAGGTCCGGGTGGAGGGGCCCGAGGTGGCCAGGCGCGGGCCGGGCATCACGCCGGGCCCGGCCGTCCAGATGGGCAACTTCAACGTGAACCGCCCCGAGAACGAGCCCGACGTGGGCGCCTGGTACGCCCAGTACCGCCTCCCCTTCGTGGCGTCCATGGCCGGCTGCATCGGGGCGCGCAAGCTCCTGGCGGCCGCGGGCTGGGGCAAGCACTCCATCCTGTACGAGTACGTCTCCCTCGACGCGCGCGAGGCGCGCTTCGTCCCCCACGAGGAACACGCCCACGACGCGGATAGCTGGACGGCGCGCGTCCTGGCCAACCTGATTCACGCGCCCTGCTCGCCCGCGGTGGGCCGGCGCATCTGGCCCCCCGCGCCTGCCTGACCGCGCTCCTCATCCCCAAGGAGGAATCCCCATGGCGCTTCTCCCCATGATCTCCGACGCGGAGGCCTCCCCCGAGGCCCGCGTGGTGTTCGAGGCGAGCCGGCGGATGTTCGGCCGGGTGGCCAACGCCGTCCGGGTCGCCGCCGCGAGCCCCAAGATGTTCCAGGCGATGTTCGGCTTCCTCATCGCGCTCTGCCGGGCCGAGATCACGGGCGTCCTCGACGCCCGGACCAAGGCCCTCCTCATCCTCAAGACCTCGATGCTGAACGGCTGCCGCTACTGAACGGCGCACAACGTCACGTTCGGTCGGGCGTGCGGATTGACGGAGGAGCAGATCCAGGCGGTGCAGTGGGACAAGTACCGGGACTCCCCCCTCTTCACCGGGGCCGAGCGGGCGGCCATCGCCTGGGCGCATCACCTGACGGAGCGCACCTTCAGGCAGCACCCCGAGGCGTTCCGCGACATGCGGGCCCACTACACGGACGCCCAGATCGTCGAGGCCACCCTGGTCTCCGGCTACTTCAACATGTGGAACCGCTTCACCGACTCCCTCCAGATCGACATCGAGGGGGAGGACCAGATGCAGCTCTTCACCAAGTCCGTGGCGATCGACCCGGAGGACTGGCGCGCCTACATGCGCGGCTGCTGGTGGGCGGAGGGCCGCGACGGGCGGGGAGGCTGAGATCTCCATCGGGACGGACGAGCGGACGCTTGCGGTACACGACCGCAGGGGCGACCGGACGCCTCGACAGATGAAGGGTTGAATCGGCCGTCCGCGGGGGCGGGTTTGAAACCCGCCCCTACTCCTTCCGCGCCCCCAAAAACACCTCGACCAGCCGCCAGCGCACCGCGATGAGCATCCCCGCCAGGCCGAAGGCGAGGAGCATCAAGGGCACGTCCCCCCGGCCGGCCAGGATGGCGGCGCCGGGCATCAAGGCGATCGCGAAGAGCTCGGCGTGGGCGAGCCTCCCCGTCAGGGCCGCCAGGAGGGCGAGGAGGGTCCCCGAGATGGCCAAGGTCCAGGGCGAGAGGGCGAGGAGGACCCCGGCCGCCGGGGCGAGCCCCCGCCCCCCCGCGAAGCCGTGGAAGATGGGCCAGATCTGGCCCGCCGCGACGGCCAGCCCCGCGAGCACCAGGGCCGAGGGGGAGCCCCCCAGGAGGTAGGCGAGCCCCGCGGCGAGCTGGCCCTTGAGCAGGTCCGCGATGAAGACGAGCGCCCCCGGCCCCCGGCCCAGCACCCC
Organism: uncultured Nitrospinaceae bacterium; assembly: GCA_964394385.1. Taxonomy (GTDB): domain Bacteria; phylum UBA8248; class UBA8248; order UBA8248; family UBA8248; genus CAYMWZ01. The sequence continues at coordinate 2,461 of CAYMWZ010000270.1, forward strand.
CCAGGCGTTCTGGGCGTCCAAGGTCTCGTCCCCCTCGAAGCGCAGGTCCAGCCCCCGCGCCCTCCCCGCGAACCAGGCGGGCGAGAGGGAGCCGATGAGGTAGGCGAGCGCGGCGACGGCGAGGCTCAAGAGCGCGCTTCTCATGGGGCGAATGTACCCCCTCGCCCGGGGCGGGGAAAGGCGGGGCGGGGGCTCGTCCTGCGGGGGCGTTCAATTGAACGCCCCTACCATCCCTTGTTATCTTGCCCGTTCGCTCTTGTGCGACCGGAAAATCCGCAGGAGGAATCCGCCATGCCCTTCTACAAGCTGGACGAGGTCGAGGCCGGCCTCATCACCCCCGAGTACTCCTCCGCCCGCGGGCCCAACGTGCGCGGGGAGAGGATCGAGGTGGGCCGCTTCTTCTACCCCAAGGGCACCGAGGCCCGGACCCACGCCCACCCGAACGAGCAGATCCAGGTCGTCCTCCGGGGCCGCGCCCGCTACCACTTGGGCGGCGAGGAGCGCGAACTGGGCCCGGGGATTTGGTCTTGAACCCCCCCGGCGTCCCCCACGGCATCCTCGAGGTCCTGGAGGATCTCGAGGTCGTCAACTGCAAGGACGTCGTCCCCGGCTGGAGCGTCAAGCACGCCCGGTGGGAGGACGAGGCGGCCAGGAAGAAGTGGGAGGGAAAAAGGTAGCGCCGCGCACCAGCCCGCAACTCCCGTAGGTGGGTTTTCCCCGACCCGGCCCATATTGTCCCCCGGCCCCACCCCCCCATCCCCCCCTTATGTAAGGGGGGGCGAGGGGGGGTCGAAGGAGGGAGGAGGATGGCTTCCGGCTTTTGTGCAAGGGAGGCGAATGTCGGGGCGCATGGCAATGCGCCCCTGCGGTGCCCGGCGCCGGATCGGGGGGAAGTGTGAGGAGCCCTCCGGGGTCTTCCGCGAGCTTCCGGGAGTTTCAGGGAGAAAAAACCGCGCGGGGGGGCCGGAGCGCCCCTAGGCGATGGCCCCCCCGCAGGAGGAGCCCGCCCCCGCCGTGCAGCCGAAGCAGTGCTCCCCCGTCAGGATCGGGCGGCCGAGCAGGTCTCCGGGCTCGAGGTCCCAGAGCTTCAAGGGGCGGCCGTTCGAGAGGGCCATCCCGAGCATCTGGTTGAAGTCGCAGTCGTAGAGCGTCCCCTCCCACCCCACGCTGATGAGGTGCCGGCACATGAGGCCGGGGAGGGTCCCGGGGTTGTAGGCCCCGCGCAGGAGCGCCATGTAGCTCTCCATCCGGCCCGTCCGCTTCAGGTGGCTGGCGAAGCGGGCGATGGGCATGTTGGCGATGGTGTAGAGGGAGTTGAAGCGGACGCCAAAGCGGCTCCCGAGCTCCCGCCGGTAGTCCTCCTCCAGCGCCTCCTGGGGGGGCGGGAGGTGGTCCCCGACGGGGTTGTAGACGAGGTGGAGCGCGAGCCCGCCCGGGGGGCCGAAGCCCAGCCCGTTGAGGAGCTTGAGGGCCGCGATCGACTTCCCGAAGACGCCCTCCCCGCGCTGGGCGTCCACGTTCTCCTCCAGGTAGCAGGGGAGCGAGCAGACGAGCTCGACCCCCTCCCCGCGGAAGAACTCCGCGAGATCCTCCATCCCCGGCTCGAAGAGGACGGTCAGGTTGTGGCGCACCATCACGTGGCGGCCGAGGGCGCGGGCCCCGGAGACGAGATAGCGGAAGCTCGGGCAGAGCTCGGGCGCCCCCCCCGTGATGTCCACCGTGGGGATCGCGCTCCGCGCCAGCCAGGCGAGGACGCCCCCGGCCGTCTCGGCGGCCATGACCTCCCGGCGGAAGGGCCCCGCCCCCACGTGGCAGTGGTTGCACATCTGGTTGCAGAGCTTGCCCACGTTCACTTGGAGGGTGGCCAGGGCGAGGCGGTCCAGGCGGGGGAGGTCCTGGCGGACCCTCCGGGCGAAGCCCGCGCCTGTGAGGAGGGGAGCCCCGGGAAATCTCCGATTTCCGGGGACCCCGAGGAGGGGAGCCCCGGGAAATCTCCGATTTCCGGGGACCCCGAGGAGGGGGAGGGA
>CAYMWZ010000271.1:0-4483 GCA_964394385.1 uncultured Nitrospinaceae bacterium
CTCTGCTGCGGATCGGCGGGGGGGGTGGCCATCGTGGCCAACAAGTTCCCCGGGGTCCGCGCCGTCGCCTGCCACGACGAGCTGACCGCCCGGATGAGCCGGCTTCACAACGACGCCAACGCCCTCGCCCTGGGGGGCCGCATCCTCGACGCCGAGGAGGCAAAGCGCCTCGTCCGCCTTTGGCTGGAGACGCCCTTCGAGGGAGGCCGCCACGCCCGCCGCGTCGCCAAGATCGCCGAGCTTGAGCACACCCACGAGCCGACTCCCTGAACCGGCCGCCCCGGACGGTTCCGCATGAAGTGCCCCAGCTGCTCCTACGCCGACAGCCGCGTCGTCGACAGCCGGACGACCAAGGAGGGCAACGCCATCCGCCGCAGGCGCGAGTGCGAGTCCTGCGGCCACCGCTTCACCACCTACGAGCGTCCCGAGGTCGCCTGGCCCCTCATCGTCAAGAAGGACGGCACGCGGGTGAACTACGAGCGGGAGAAGGTCCGCGTCGGGATCCAGAAGGCGCTCGAGAAGCGGCCCGTCTCGGCCGAGGACCAGGAGGCCATCGTGGATCGCGTCGAGCGGTTCATCCTGGACTCCGGCGAGAAGGAGGTCCCGACCTCGGCCATCGGGGAGAAGGTGATGGAGGAGCTGCGCGAGATCGACCAGGTGGCCTACGTCCGCTTCGCCTCGGTCTACCGCTCCTTCGGCACGCTCAAGGAGTTCGAGGAGGAGGTGCAGCGGCTCGGCGGGGGCAAGCGGGAGGACTGAGGCCGCGCGGGGCGCGGCAAAAAATTCACCCCCGTAATATCCCGTAATTCCCCGTAATCCCCAGCGGCCCTCCCCCGGTCGGTGGTTCGCCAAAAAACCCGTCTTTTTCCCTCGATACCCATCAATATCCGCGACGCCTCCTGTGTCCGCCCAGGGAGCCTCTCTTTTTTCCCTCTCCCAGGGGGAGAGGGGGCGGCCGGCGGTCCGCCCTTTCGGCAGGGGCGAAGGGGCTCGCGCCCTACGGTCGGGTAAAATACGTCCTTCGTGCGGATGCGCACATACGGGAATTGCGGGCTGGTGCGCGGCGGGCAAGCGATGTCATTCCTCGGCCTCTGGCGCCCGGAATGACAGGAAAAAGCGGCCAAACTGGCCCGCCGCCCCCCGGGCGGCCGTCTTCCCGGGGGGCGGGCGTTGGGCTACCCTGTCGGCGGGATCCGGCTTTCTTCATCTGCGTTCGGGGAGGGGGGAGATGACCACCATCGTTCAAATCACCGGAAGGCAGATCCTCGACTCCAGGGGGAACCCGACGGTTGAGGTGGACGTTCAGCTGGCGGGAGGGGGGTTCGGCCGGGCGGCGGTCCCCAGCGGGGCGAGCACGGGCAAGCGCGAGGCGGTGGAGCTGCGCGACGGGCGGAAGGCCTACTATCTGGGCAAGGGGGTCACCAAGGCCGTCGAAAACGTCAACAAGACGCTGGCCCCCGCCCTGGTCGGCATGGACGCGGCCGACCAGCGCGCCCTCGATCGGCGGATGTGCGAGATCGACGGCACGCGCAACAAGGGGCGCCTCGGCGCGAACGCCATCCTGGGGATCTCGATCGCGGCCGCCAAGGCGGCGGCCGACGCCCACGACCTCCCGCTCTACCGCTACCTGGGGGGCGCCCCGGCCTGCACCCTCCCCGTGCCCATGATGAACATCGTGAACGGGGGCGCCCACTCGGACAACCGCGTCGACTTCCAGGAGTTCATGGTGATGCCCGTGGGCGCGGGGGATTTTCCCGAGGCGCTGCGGATGGGGGTGGAGGTCTTCCACAACCTGAAGGCGGTCCTCAAGAAGCGCGGCTACGGCACCTCCGTGGGGGACGAGGGGGGCTTCGCCCCCGATCTCAAGAGCAACGACGAGGCGATCGAGACCATCCTCGAGGCCATCGTCCAGGCGGGCTACAAGCCGGGGAAGGACGCCATGATCGCCTTGGACCCCGCATCGAGCGAACTCTACGAGAACGGAAGATACGTCTTCCGCTGGTCGGACAAGAGCCGCAAGACCTCGGACGAGATGGTGAAGTATCTTGAGGGATGGGTCCGGCAGTACCCGATCATCTCCATCGAGGACGGCTGCGCCGAGGACGACTGGGCCGGCTGGGCGGCGCTGACCGAGGCGGTGGGGAAGAAGATCCAGCTCGTGGGGGACGACCTCTTCGTGACGAACACGGAGATCCTCGCGCGGGGCATCCGCGAGGGGGTGGCCAACAGCATCCTCATCAAGGTGAATCAGATAGGCACCCTCTCCGAGACGCTCGACGCCATCCAGATGGCCACGCGGGCCGGCTACACCTCGGTCATCTCCCACCGCTCGGGCGAGACGGAGGACACCACCATCGCCGACCTGGCTGTCGCCTCCAACGCGGGCCAGATCAAGACCGGCTCGGCCAGCCGCTCGGACCGGCTGGCCAAGTACAACCAGCTTCTGCGCATTTGCGAGGAGTTGGGCGAGGAGGCCGTCTTCCCCGGCCGCGGGGTGTTCTTCAACCTCTCCGGCCAGGCGGGGGAGGCGAAGGGATCTTCCGCGAAGGGGCGGAAAAAATCATAGGGCGCCGCCCGCCGGGAGGACCCGGCCGGCGGCGCCCACAGCTCGCGGGGCGCGCTTCCCTGCGACTGCCTTCCATCCCCGAGCTGCTTAGGCCGCAGCGGCCTGGCGTTCGGAGGCGCGGATCCGGAGGGCTCCCTCCGTCGCCAGCCCGAAGCATTCCGGGCAGCATCCCGGATGGACGGCGACCCCCCAGCCTTTGCGGCCGTTCAGGATGCCTGGGAGATCGGCTCCGGCCAGTTCCTCTCCGTTCACCAAAATCTCCGAGCACATGATGCACTGAAGCGCCATCGCCAGCCTCCTTTCGCGCACCGCCGCCCCAGTCCGGGGGCGGGGCTCTCGCCATTCCTTTGATGTATCGGCCGGCGGGGGCGGGGGATAACGCCTTTTTTCACTTTATTTTTCGGGGGCCCGATTCGGGCTCAAGTCTCCCCGCGGCCTGCCGATGGGGGCTCCCCCGAGGCGGCGGGAGCCCTACCGCCCGCGCGAGAGGAAGAGGTGGACGGTTCCGTCCGCGTCGGCGAGGGCGAGGTCGTCCCGGCCATCCCCGTTGAAGTCGGCGGCGAGGAAGTTGGAGTGGGCCGGGGCGGGGAGGGGGTGGGTCCAGCGGATGACCCAGCGCCTGCCGAACAGGGCGAGGGCGGCCAGCCGGCTCCGCTTCGCGTCCTGGAGGACGGCCTCGGCCAGCCCGCCCCGCCCCAGGAGGGCGAACTGCCAGAGGTTGCGCGAGCCGATGGTGTGGGTGGTGAACCCCGCCCGGCGCGCCCGCTCGCGCAGCTCCCCCCCGTGCATCCGAAGGGCGAGCAGGTAGCCCGCCAGGTGGGGGGTCTCCAGCGCCAGGATCTTCAGCCCCGACCCGTCCACGTCGAAGGTGCCAAGGAGGTGGGACCAGCGGTTTCCCGCACCGACGGCTGCGCCCCGGGCCTTCAGGGCCGGGCGCCCTCCACTCAGGCCCAGCACGAGATGGGCGGCTCCGCCCCGGGCGTCGCTCCGGGTGATGAGGATCTCCTCGCGCCCGTCCCCGTCGAGGTCGGCGGCCAGGGCGCCCAGGGCCTCGAAGACCCCATCCCCGCCCGCCGGATAGACCCAGGAGAGGCGGAGGCCGCCCTCCCCGAGCTTGTAGGCGCGCAACTCGGTCGGCTCGACGGCGTCGCCGAGGACGCCGTGCCCGTAGCGGCCCGAGGGGGCGGCGGGGACGAGGAGTATCTTTCGGCCGTCGCCGTCGAGGTCGGCCACGGCGAGGACGGCGTCTTTCAGCGCGCCCGCCCCGGGCAGGGCGGCGCTCCCGGGGAGAATCCGCTGGATCTCGGACCAGTCGTTTCCCCGGTCCCGGAAGAGAAGGAGCGAACCGTCCGCCCCCACGGCGGCGACGGTGTCCCGGGCGAGGGCGGCGGGGCGCGAGAACACCGAGAGCGGCACGCTGGGCCGCACGAACCGCCACTCCCGGTCGCGGGTGTTGACGACGATTAATAAGCCATCCCGTCCGGCGCCCGCGAAACGGCCGCCGGGAAGCTCGATGGGCGGGGTGTGGACGGCGAGGTCCGAGGGGATGGGATAGCGCTCCACGATGAGGCGCGCGCCGCCGGCCTCCTCATTCCTCAGGCGGAGGATGTGAAAATTGCTCTTCTCGGTGAAGGCGAAGAGGGTGGCGGATCGGTCGGCCACGTTCCCGCGGGGGGGCGCGGCGAGGAGCCAATGGGTGCGGCCGAGCGGGGAGACCGTGAGGACCTGGTGGGTGGCCGGGGGGCCCTCCCGGTCGCCCGGCTCGGCCGCCGCGGCGGGGGGGAGGGGCGCGCCGAGGCCCCCCGCCCCGACGAGAAGCGCCGCCCCCCACCCGAGCGCCGCCGGGGCCCGCCGCCTGCGATGAAGCATCGCCGGATCCCTCCCCTTCGTGGAGATCAGGGCTTTTTTGAGACCTTG
>CAYMWZ010000272.1:0-4464 GCA_964394385.1 uncultured Nitrospinaceae bacterium
GGGAACGCAGCCGGCCCCGGCCGGGGCCCCCGCGGCCGCCGCCGCGGCAGCCCCGCGGAAAAAGGCGGCAGCGCCCGCGCCGGAGCCTCCGCCCAAGCCTCTCGAGCTCTCGCCGGAGGAGATGTACAAGCCGCTCTCCGTCCTGCGGCAGGACGTGGCGGCCAACCGGGGAGCCGCTCCCGCGGAGGACGGGGCGCGCCGCTCCCCCGCCCTCATCTTCCTGGCGGCCGCGGTGGTGCTTCTCGCCGTCTACGGGATCTCAAACAACTTCTCGAAGGTCGTGAACACGACCCTCTACGGCCAGCTCGCCGCCCTGGCCGTGGGGGACCAGAAGCCCACCCTCACCGGGAACGTGTACACCCTGAGGCGGGAGATCGACGGCCAGCGGTACCTGATCAAGGTGTCCGACTCGATCTTCGGCGGGCGCACCCTGAACCTCCAGGTGCCGGCCAAGCCCTTCGAGTCCATCTACCACGAGGACGAAAAGTTCTTCGCCGCCGTGACGAACCAGGAGAGCCGCTACTACTACGTCTTCGTGGACGAGAACAGCGACGGGAAGCTCGACTCGGCCCTTCAGGTGCGCGAGCTTTGGTCGGCGCAGAACCGCTTCCTCGGGCGCTACCACAAGCCCGTCCCGGCCACGCCCGAGCTGCAAGCCCTCTACGCCGAGGCCGCCCGGACCCTCGCCCAGCGGCTGGGCCTCACCAAGGGGGGCACCTAGCCCCAAGGGGCCGCCCCCGATCGAAGCCTCCCCCGCGCCTCCGGCCGGAGGCGGGCTAGAAATCCACCTTGTCGGCCTCGTCGGTCTCCGGGAAGGGCCCCTCCTTGATCTCGATGCACCTCGTCCCCGGGACCAGGAACTCGATGGAGTGCCCCTCGTACATCAGGATGAGGTCCCCCGGCTCGAGGACGACGTCACCGGCGTGGGCGCCTTCCTTCGAGTAGACCCCGATCCGCATCCGGCCCGAGCGGCAGATCATGATCTGGTGGCGGGTCTTGTTTTTCGGCCGCTCGGTGACCAGATGGTAGTGGGGCTTCACGGCCGCGCCGGGGTTCCGGTTGAGGAGGACGATCTGGAGGGGCAGCTCGTCGGGCGTCACGTGGGCCTTGGTCCGGCGCTCGGTCTCCGGGTCCGCCCCCTTGTAGGCCGCGGCCAGGTGGGCGCGCTCGGCCTCGCTGTCGAGGTAGGGCGGGAAGGCGGCGTAGTCGTCGAAATCGCCCCGGATGACCATCGCGAGGGTGCGGCCGTCCGGGGCCTTCAGGTACTCCACGCCGCGGGTCTGGATTTCCTGGGCCATCGCGCCTCTCTCCTTCTCGTTGAGCCTCCTGGAGCCCGATGAGCAAGCCCGGCGGGGCATGGGGAACCGCCGGGGATCGCGCCCTCCCCCGCCTCACGCGGGGAGGGGCGCACTCTAGAAAATTCTCCCGCCCCTGTCACGCCCCCCCTCAGAGGGCGGGGAGGGCCGGGTCGCGCAGCCGGAAGCGGGCGAGCGCCGCCTCAGGGCTCGCGTTGGCGTAGCAGTAGACGCACCCGTGGGGGCAGGTGTCGTAGGCGCCGATGTCGCGCGAGGCGGCGCAGCCGCACTCCTCCCGCGTGGGGCGGATCGGGAGCCTCCCCTCCGCGGGGGCGACCCGGTCCAAAAGCTCGGGGTCCACGCAGCGCGCCTTGCCGACGGGGCCCCCGACCAAGTCGTCCTCGCAGCAGGCGAGGAGCCGGATCCCGTGCTCCGCTCCCTCCTCGGCCAGCTCGGCCAGGAGGGCGCGCCTGGCGGCGCGGGGGGGCTCCTCGGGGCGGAGCCCCCCGGGGAGGCTCCCCGCGTTGCGCTTCACCTTTCCGTACATGTCCACGAAACTCACGATCGCGACCTCGGTCGCCCCGGCCAGGGCGGCCGCGATCGCGCTGAAATTCCGCCGGTGCCAGGCGGCGTCCGTCTCCCGGGAGAGGACGATGGGGTCGTAGCGCCACCGGACGCGCCCGGGCCCCACGCGCCCGGCCAGCCGGCGGAACGTGCGGACGGCCTGGGCCAGGGGCGGGGTGGCGCGCTCGAGGGCGCGGGGGTAGGCGTTCACGGTGTAGAGGAAATAGAAGGGCGTCCCCCGCTCCTCGATGCGGGAGATCTCGCGCATCAGGGGGGCCGGGTTCCGCGTCCAGAAGACGAAGGCGCGCACGTCCTCGGGCCGGAGGGAGACGCGGTGGAGCTGGCCGCTGAAGGGGTTTTTGTACTCGGCGAAGCCCTCCTCCAGCCTCCCAAAGAGCCAGCGGGCGTGGAAGGCGGGCACGTCCGTGCGGCGGGAGCAGGAGATCACGTTCGCGCCCATCGTGCCCTCCTCCCGCCCAGGAGGTGCCGGGCGGCCCCCGGCGCCCTCACAGCCCCAGGACCTCCGCCATGCCGTAGAGGCCGGGCTTCTGCTTGGCCACCCAGCGGACGGCCCGGATGGCGCCCGTCGCGAAGTTGTCCCGGCTCGCGGCGCGGTGGGTGATCTCGACGCGCTCCCCCATCCCGAAGAAATACACCGTGTGCTCGCCCGCGACGTCCCCCCCGCGCAGGGCCTGCATCCCGATGGCCGCCGGGGGGCGCTTGCCGGTCTGCCCCTCCCGGTGGAAGACGGCGTCCCGGGGATAGTTCCTCCCCCGGGCGCGGGCCGCGATCTCCCCCATGCGGACGGCCGTGCCCGAGGGAGCGTCCACCTTCTGGTTGTGGTGCGCCTCGAGGATCTCGACGTCGTACCCCTCCCCGAGGAGGCGCGCGGCCTCCTCGATCAAGCGGAAGGCGACGTTCACGCCCACGCTCATGTTGGGGGAGAGGACCACGGCCACCTTCTTCCCCGCCTCCGCGATGGCCCCGCGCTGCGCCTCGGTGAAGCCGGTCGTGCCGATGACGGCGCGCATCCCCTTCGAGGCGGCGAGCCGGGCGTGGGCCACGCTGGCCTCGGGGACCGCGAAGGAGACGAGGACATCCCCCGCCAGGGCGCCCTCCTCCGCCGTGAGCTTGACCCCGAGGGGCCCCGCCCCCGCGTTCTGCCCCGCGTCGGCCCCCAGGGCGGGGTGGCCCGGACGCTCGAGCGCACCGGCGAGGGTCATGTCCCCCTCGGAGGCGATCTGGTGAATGATCCGGCATCCCATCCGCCCTGCGGCTCCCGCCACCACCACCCGAATGGCCACGGTCCCCCCCCTACTCGCGCCAGGCCCGCCAAAACCCTTGATTCGCCGGGCCATTATACGCCCCCCCTCTGGCCCCTGGGAACCCGGGAGCGTCTTATCCCTTGAAGGAGGCGACGCGGGAGGCCGACTCCCTTGGACCCGGCTGTGCATCTCATGGATAGTGGGAGGGCCGTGTCCCTGGAAGCCGCGACCGCATGGGGGAGAGGGGCCTTGGGCGCGCCTCCCGAGGATCGGGACGAGTCGCTCTGGGTGGCCCGCTGCCAGGCGGGGGACCCGGACGCGTTCGAGCCTCTGGTGACCCATAACGCCGGGCGCATCCGGCGGCTCGTCTGGGGGCTCCTGGGGGAGCGGAGGGAGGAGACGGAGGATGCGGTCCAGGAGATCTTCCTCAAGGCCTATCTGGCGCTCCCCCGCTTCCGCGGGGAGGCCCGCTTCTCGACCTGGCTCTACCGCATCGCCGTCAACCACTGCCGCGACCTCGCCCGCCGTTCCCCTCCGCCCGAGGCGGAGCTCGACGAGGCCCGGCTGGCGGCCCCCGAGGCGGGCCCCGAGGGGGAGAGCGGCCCCGGCCCCGAGGAGAGCCGCGCCGGGGAGCTCGAGCGCCTCCTGGGCGCGCTCGGCGAGCCCAAGCGGAGGATCCTGGTGATGCGCGAGATCGAGGGGATGAGCTACGAGGAGATCGGGCGGATCCTCCGGATCCCGCCCGGAACGGTCCGCTCCCGCCTGAACCGCGCCCGGGCGGCCCTCCTGCGCGCGGCGGGGCGGATGGGAGAGGGAGAGCGATGAACCGATTCAGGGCGTGGCGCGAGAGCCTCAGGCGCGCGGCGAGGTGGGAGGAGGCGCATCCGGGGGATGAGAGCCTCCTGCGCCTGAAGCGCCTCCTCGCCGCCGCCCGGCGGGAGGACCCCGCGGCGGATGAGCGGCTCTGGCGGCGGCTGAGGCCCCGCCTCGGGCCCCTCGCGGGGCCGGCGCCCTCCCTCGCCGCGGCGGTCGCGGGCCTCGGGCCGCGCTTCGTCCTCGCCGCGGGGGCGGTGTGCGCAATGCTCCTGGCGGGGGGGCTTTATCTGAACCAGATGGGGGCGGCCCCCGCCCCTGGAGGCTCGGTCGCCCTGGTGGCCGCCCTGGGCACTCCGGAGGAGGCCGTCGGAGGCGCCCTCCAGGCCCGGAGCGGGGATGAGCTCCTCCGATTCATCGCCTACGGCCCGAACGGCCGCTGACGGCAGGGGGAACCGATGGCACCCTGGAATCCCTTGAGCGGAACCCGAGGCAAGGCGGCGGGGATCCTCATCGCCGTCTTCCTC
>CAYMWZ010000273.1:0-4453 GCA_964394385.1 uncultured Nitrospinaceae bacterium
TCGCGGTCAAGTACATGACCCCGGTCATCCTGCTGAGCGACGGCTACCTGGCCAATGGCTCCGAGCCCTGGCGGCTCCCCCGCTCCTCCGACATCCCCGAGATCCCCGTGAAGATGCGGACCGAGCCCGAGGGGTTTCAGCCCTACGTCCGCGACCCGGACACCCTGACCCGGCCCTGGGTCGTTCCGGGGACCCCGAAGATGGAGCACCGCATCGGGGGCCTGGAGAAGGAGGACGTCACCGGGAGCGTCAGCTATGACCCGCAGAACCACGAGCACATGGTCCGCACCCGGGCCGCCAAGGTGGCCGGCATCGCCAAGGACATCCCGCCCGCCGAGTTCCTCGGGAAGGAGAGCGGCAAGGTGCTCGTCGTCGGCTGGGGGGGAACCTACGGCGCCATCCTGGCGGCCGTCGAGGCCCTCCAGGCGCGGGGCGCCTCGGTGTCCCAGGTCCACCTCCGCTACCTGAACCCCTTCCCCTCCAACCTGGGGGAGATCTTGGGCAGGTTCGAGAAGATCCTGGTCCCGGAGCTGAATCTGGGGCAGCTCTCGAAGATGCTGCGCTACCACTACCTCGTGGACGCGATCAGCTACAACAAGGTCCAGGGGCGGCCGTTCATGGTCAGCGAACTCATCACCAAGATCGAGGAGCTTCTCTAGCGTGGCTACTCAGACGAAGTCCAACGGCGCGGGTCTCGGTCTCACGCGGAAGGATTTCCAGTCCGATCAGATCGTCCGCTGGTGCCCGGGGTGCGGGGACTACGCGATCCTGGCCCAGATGCAAAAGGTGCTGCCCGAGCTGGGGATTCCCAAGGAGAAGTACATCTTCGTCTCCGGCATTGGGTGCGCGGCGCGCTTCCCCTACTACATGGAGACCTACGGGTTCCACACCATCCACGGGCGCGCCCCCGCCATCGCGACGGGCGTCAAGGTAACCAATCCGGATCTCTCGGTGTGGGTCATCACGGGCGATGGCGACGCCCTGAGCATCGGCGGCAACCAGCTGATCCACGCCATGCGGCGCAACGTCGGGCTGAAGATCCTCCTGTTCAACAACCGGGTCTACGGCCTGACCAAGGGGCAGTACTCCCCGACCTCCCTCATGGGCCACCGGACCAAGTCCACCCCCTTCGGCTCGATCGACTACCCCCTCCACCCTCTCACCCTCGCGCTCGGGGCCGAGTGCAGCTTCGTGGCCCGGACGGTGGACCGTGACCAGAAGCACATGGCCGCCATCTTCGCCGAGGCCGCCAAGCACGAGGGGACGGCCTTCGTGGAGATCCTCCAGAACTGCATCGTCTTCAACGACGGCGCCTGGCACCAGTACACAGAGAAGGGCCTGAGGGAGCAGAACGTGCTCTACCTCGAGGAGGGGAAGCCCCTCGTGTTCGGGCCCGAGGACGACCGGAAGGGAGTCCGGCTGAAGGACTACGCCATCGAGATCGTCCCCGCCGACTCGCCCGACGTAGCGGTTCATCGCGAGGACGACGCCACCGGCGCCTACGCCTTCATGTTGAGCCGGCTGGATATCGGGGGCGGGCCGGTTCCCGTGGGGGTGCTGCGAAGGGTGGTGCGCCCGCCCTACGAGAAGATGATGGCGGATCAGGTGGCCGCGGCCCGCGGGAAGGGCGAAGGGAACATCGACGCCCTGCTGCGGGGCGGAGACATCTGGGAGCACAAGTAGGCCGAGAGCCGACGAGGAATGCCGCCGGCGCCCGGCGCCGGCGGCGTTTTCTTTTTCCGCCCGGGAAGCGCCCACCCATGCCGAGCGCCGGACCCCAGAGCCCCCCCCGCCCCTTCACCCTCCTTCTCGTGCACGCCCATCCGGACGATGAGTCGAGCTCCACCGGGGGCCTCATCGCCCGCTGCGCCCGGGCGGGCCACCGGACCGTCCTCGTCACCTGCACGAACGGGGAGTGGGGGGAGGTCAAGGACAGCCGGCTCGGCCTGCGCCCCCGCGAGCGCCCCGAGGACCGCCGCCGCCTGGGGGAGGTCCGCCTGGCGGAGCTCGAGCGGGCGGCCCGGATCCTGGGGGTCACCTACCTCCACCCGCTCGGCTACCCCGACTCCGGGATGGCGGGCTGGGAGAGCACCCGGGAGACCTCCACCTTCGCCAACGCCGACCTCGACGAGGTGGCCGGGAAGATCGTCCGCCTCATCCGGGAGTACCGGCCCGATGTGCTCATCACCTATGACGAGAAGGGCTCCTACGGCCACCCCGACCACGTCATGGCCCACCGCGCGGCGGTGGTCGCCGTCGAGGCGGCGGAGGATCCCGCCCGCTTCCCCGGGGCGGGCCCTGCGCCGTGGCGGGTGCGGAAGGTCTACTACACGGCTTGGTCCCGCCAGCGGCTGCTCCGCACCTGGCGGTGGCTCAGGCTCCTGGGCCAGAAGACGCCCCTCGACGATCCCGATTTCCGCGAGAGCCGCTTCGGCACCCCGGAGGAGGCCATCACCACCCGGATCGACGTGCGCCCCTGCCTGCGCCGCAAGTGGCGCGCCCTGGCCGCCCACCGGAGCCAGATCGCCGGGAGCTTCTTCTGGCGGTTCATCCGCCTGACGGCGAGGTGGCTCCTCCCCGAGGAGACCTTCCTCTGCGTCCGCAGCGACGTGCCCCTCAGGCGGGGGGAAAGGTGCGTCTTCGAGGGGCTGTGAGGGCCTGCCCCTAGATGGGCCTGCTCACCTCGATCAGGAAGCCGCTCGGGTCGCGCACCATGAACATGCGTACCCCCCAGGGGACGTTCCGCGGGGGAAAGAGGATGTCGGCCCCCCTCCGGGCGAGGGCGGCGTGGGCGGCGTCCACGTCCTCCGGCCGCAGGGTGAGGACCACGCCCGAGCCCCGGGCCTCGGCGAGGGGCTCCAGGTTCCAGGCGCGCATCTCCTCGTCCGGGATGGGGGCGTGGACCACCAGAAACACCTCGCCCGCCCGGTAGCGGACGTGGTCGGGGGTGACGCTGACCTCCTCCAGGCCGAGGGTTTCGGAATAAAATTGGCGCGAGGCTTCCAAGTCGCGCCCGATGAGGAAGATCGTCGAAAGCTCGAACACGGCTCAAGGCTCCCGGCCCCGGCGCGGGCCGGGAGCACCCTATCCCGCGGGGAGACCCTCGGCAACCGGGGAGGCGGAATGGACAGCGCCGTCGCGCGCCTCGTGGGGGTGTCCAAGGCCTACCTCCGCGGAGGCGCCCCCGTCGTCGCCCTCGAGGGGGTGGACTTGGCCGTCGGGCCGGGGGAGTTCCTGGCGGTGACGGGCCCCAGCGGCTCGGGCAAGAGCACCCTCCTCCACATCATGGGGGCCATGGACGCGCCGACGCGGGGGCGCGTCTTCCTCGGTGAGCGGGAGCTCTCCGGCCTGAGCGACGCAGCGCTCAGCCGGATCCGCCGGGATGAGGTGGGCTTCGTCTATCAATTCTTCAACCTCCTCCCCACCCTCTCCGCCTGGGAGAACGTGGCCCTCCCCCTCATCCTCCAGGGGAGGCCGCGGGGCGAGGCCCGCCGCCGCGCCGGGGAGCTCATCGCGCGCGTGGGCCTGGCCGGCCGGGCGGAGCATCTCCCGCGCCAGCTCTCCGGCGGCGAGATGCAGCGGGTGGCCATCGCCCGGGCCGTGGTCGCGCGTCCCGGGCTCATCCTGGCCGACGAGCCCACCGGGAACCTCGACTCCCGGGCAGGCCGCGAGGTGCTGGAGCTCCTGGCCGGGCTCGCCCGCGAGGAGGGCTTGACCGTCGTCGTGGCCACCCACGCCGAGGACCCCCTGGCCTACGCCACCCGCCGGGTGCGGATCCTCGACGGGCGCCTCCAGGACGGTGGACCATGACGCCCCCCCTCCGGGCCCTGCTGCGCGGGCTAGCCTGGCGTCGCCTCCGCCAGGAGCCCTTCCGCTTGGCCCTGACGGTGCTCGGCGTCGCCCTGGGGGTTGCGGTCTACCTCGCCATCCAGCTCGCCAACGCCTCCGCCCTGCGCGCCTTCCGCAACAGCCTGGACGCGGTGGCGGGCGCCGCCCACCTCCAGGTGGGGGCGGGAGACGCGGGGGTTCCCGAGGACCTCTACCCCCTCGTCCGCGAGACGCCCGGGGTCAAGCGGGCTGCGCCGGTGGTCCAGCAGACGGCCTGGGTCCGCAAGCACCGCCCCGGGGGGGAGCGCTGGCGGCGCGGGACCCCCTCCCAGGGGCGGGCCGTCCTCGTCCTGGGGGTGGACCTCTTGGGCGACCCGGAGTTCCGCAGCTACAAGACCGAGCGGGAGCTCTCCCTCGAGGAGACCCTCTCGCGCCTGGCCGACCCGGAGGGGATCTTCATCACCCGTCGGCTGGCCGGTGAGCTGGGCGTGGAGGAGGGGGACGCGCTCGAGCTCGACGCGGCCGGGCGCCTCCCCTTCCGCGTGCGGGGCGTGCTCAGGCCCGCCGGCCTGGCCGACGCGATGGAGGGGCGGGTCGCCGTCATGGACATCGGGGTGGCCCAGGA
>CAYMWZ010000274.1:0-4420 GCA_964394385.1 uncultured Nitrospinaceae bacterium
TGACCTTCGCCATGAGCTCCCCCGTCGTCTTTTTCTCGAAGAAGCGCAGGGGAAGGCGAATGAGATGACGGTTAAGGGCGTTGCGAATGTCCATGACCACCCGCTGGCCTACCCAGTACATGAAATAATTCTGCAAATAGGCCACTACACTCTTGAAGATGTACACCCCTGCCACGCCCGCCGAGAGCATCAACGCCATCTGCGCGCTGCGCGCGATGAGGACATCGTCCACCGCGTAGCGGACGAGCAGAGCCGGCACGGCGCTCAGGCTGCCCACCACAAACGCGCACACCACCGCAATTGAAAAACGCAGCCAATAAGGACGGAGATATTCCAGAAGGCGGAGGTAGACTTGGGAGCGGGTCACCGAACCTCTCCCGCGTAGGAGGCTTCAAGGGCGGGCTCGAGCATCTTGGCGTAGACCTCCTCCACCCGCTCGGCTCGGCGCTCCCGGGCAAAGTGCTTCTCGGCCCGAAGCCTCCCCGCCCGCCCGAAGGCGAGTCGGCGGCGCTCGTCGGCGAGGAGGTCCAAAAGTGTAGAGGCCAGCAGATCGACCCTCCCGTCGGGCACGACGCGGGCCGTGGCTCCGTCCTTCACCGCCTCGGCCAGCCCGTTTCGCCCCGTCACCACGCAGGGCAGCCCCATGGCCATCGCCTCCAACACTGCCCGGCACGTGCCCTCCGAGCCGGGAGCGATGAGGGCGAAAAGGTCGAAGGCGGCCAACACCTCAGGGAGATCCTCTTCGTAGTAGCCGGGAAAGTCCACCCGGTCCTCGAGACCCAGCGCCCTCACGCGGTTCCGCAGGCGGGGGAGGTACTCCCCTTTGCCCACCACCGCCAAACGGGCGTCGGGGGCCTCGGCGGCCACCCGCCGGAACGCCTCAAAAAGCGCCATGTGGCCCCGGTCCGGCGCCAAGCGCGAGACGATCCCGATCAGGCGCGCGCTCGAGGGCACTCCCAGAATCGCCCGCCCCCGGGCCCGGGCATCGGCCGAGGGCGGGCGGAAGCGCTTGAGGTCCACTCCGCCGGGGACGACATGGAGCCGCTCCGCGGGGACGCGCGAGCGCTCCCTCAGCACCCCGGCGATGTGATAGCTCACCGCGATGACGGCGTCTGTCGCCCGGCCGAGCAGATAGCGCGTGAAGGGATTTCGCTTCGCCGCACGAGGATGATGAATCGAGCGGACCAAACCGATCCGGCGCCCCACCCGCCGGAGGGCCAGGAGGGAGAGCCAGTGGTCCGCCGAGAGGTGGGTGTGGACCACGTCTGCCCGGGCGCGCTCGAAAAACTCTGCCAAGCCCTTGACGAACGCCCCCATCCGCAGGGGGTTGAGGCTCCGGGTGGGATCCAGCCCCGCCACCCGGGGGAAGCCTGCTCGCTCCGCATGGGCCTCCAGGGCCTCCCCCGGCCCGCAGATGAAACGGAGGCGGTGACCTCGGGCGGCCAGGTCAGCCGTGAGGAAAAGCGCCGGCTCCGCCGCTCCCGTCCACCAGGAACTGCTGATCACCTGAACCACGCTCAGCGGGCGCACGCCGAAAGCACCTCCTCGTAGAGGAGCAAGGTCTCATCGAGCATCCGGTCCAGCGAGTACCGCTCCCGGACGAAGGCTCGCCCTCCAGCTCCCATCCGCGAGCGACGCGCTGGATCGGAAATGAGCTCACCCACCGCACTGGCCAGGGCGCGAGAGTCCTCGACGGGCACCACCACCCCCGCACCCGAGGGAAGGAGCACTTCGGGCACTCCCCCCACATCCGTGCCCACGACGGGCAGTCCCATCGCCATCGCCTGGAGCGCGACCTGGGGGATTCCTTCGGTCCGGATGGAGGCGATCACGAGGAGGTCCAGGCCCGCCATCACTTGTGGGATGTCGTCGCGGTAGCCCAGGAAGATCACGGTGCCGTCCAGGAGCTCCAGGCGCCGGGCCTCCTCACGGTAGATGTCGCGCCACTGCCCCTCCCCGACGACGAAAAAGCGCGCCGGGCTCCCTTCGTCGCGAAGGAGACGGGCAGCTTCGAGGAAGTGCTCGTGCCCTTTGCTTTTTCGCAGCTGGGCGATGATACCCACAGCGGGGGTGTCATCCCCGAGGCCCACCTCGGCACGGAAAATGCCGCGCGGCACCCTTTCGTGGAAGCGCGAAAGGTCGACCCCGGTGGGGAGGACGCGCACCCGGGAGGGGTCGCAGGCCCGCGTTTCAATGAGCATCTGGCGGATGCGCTCGGCGGTTGTCATGACCCGGTGGGGGAGGCGGTAGGCCCAGTTGAGGCCGTGCCCGCTCACCGGGATGGACACGTGGCGAGTCCGCACGACGGGCACGCCCAGCGCACGTCCCGCGAGCCCCGCCAGCCAACTGTCCTTGCTGCTGTGGGTGTGGATGAGATCGGGCCGCGTCTCACGAATGACGCGCGCGATCTGGGTGAGGGCCAGGGGGTCCCAGGAGGTTCGCATCCGGACGGCCCGGAAGGGCATTCCGGCCCGCCCGGCTTCCTTCTCAAGCTCGCTGTCCGGCTGGCCGATGAGGAGGACTTGGTGTCCCCGCTCCCGCAAGAAAACCGCCTCCAGAAGAATCCGCTTCTCCTGTCCGCCCAAACCCCGGGAAGCCTCTGTATGGACGATGCTAAGTGTTCTCACGCTTCCCCCGACGAATCTCCCAATGATAGGCGGCCCGCATAAAGACGTAAAAGGCGGAGCCAGCGGCGGCGATGAAACCCTCTCGCCCGTCCCGCCAGCCGGACTTGAGAATATAGCTTTTGAGGAACCGCCATATCGGACGGAAGAAGAAATCTGCGGCGCCAGGCGACTCCCCTCGGATCGCCAGTTCCTCGGCCGCCAGAGCGGCGTAGCGGACTTGCCGGGAGAAAAACTCCGAAAGATTGTCGTAGCTTCGATGCTCCAGGGGGCCGGTAAGCTCTCCTACGCTGCCGTTCACCTCAACCGATTCGTGTACGGGCTTTTCGTTGAAGCGCCCCTGGGCTCGGCGAAAGAGGCGGATCTGATGGTCCGGCCAGAGGTCGCCGTGGCGCAGCCACCTGCCGAAGAAAATGTTCATTCGCGGGATACGATACCCGTCCGAGGGCCCGTCCGCGGCGAGTACCTCAAGGATTTGCTCCCGCAGGCTTTCGCTCACCCGCTCGTCGGCGTCGAGGCTCAGCACCCACGGATGGCGGGCTTGGCCAATGGCCAGGTTCTTCTGCGTGGCGTAGCCCTCCCAGGGCCTTTCGATGACCACGGCGCCCCGCGCGCGGCAGATCTCCCGGGTGTCGTCCGAGCTCCCGCAGTCGAGGACCACGATCTCGTCGGCCCAGGCCGTGCTCTCGAGGCAGAGGCCTATCCGTCCCGCCTCGTTCCGCGTGACGATAGTCACGCTCAAGAGCTGGCGCCCAGGCGGCACGCCCTTCTCCGCCCTAGAGCCAGCGGGGCGCTCCGCCACCCCAGACATCCCCTTAACCTTTCCCCCGGCTCTTTTCCCACTCTTCGAGCGGGATGGCCTCATCCACGAGCATGATGGGGATGCCGTCCTGAATCTTATAGACCAACTTCGCCTCCCGGCTGATCAGGAAGTTCCCATCCTCGCTCAGCTCGAGAGGCTTCTTGCAGACCGGGCAAGCCAAGATCTCGAGCAGCTCTTTGTCGATGGTCATCTTTGGGCTCTCCTCATCAGCCACTCTCGCTCCGCCTGAAGGCCGTCGCGCAACTGTGTGTGTGGCCGGAAACCGAGGGCGGAGGCCGCGCGCGCGGTGTCCGCCCAGGTGTGCCGGACGTCACCCTTCTGTGCCACCTCACGGCGCACCTTGAGGGACGCACCCTGAAGCTCTTCGATGCAGTCGATCACTTCGTTCACCGTGGCGCGCTGGCCGCCTCCGATGTTGTAGATTCCGCCGGGCTCGCCCTTCTCCATCGCGGCGAGGGTGCCCTCGACGGCGTCGGCGACAAAGGTGAAGTCGCGGCTCTGTTCTCCATCCCCATAGAGCGTGA
This sequence comes from uncultured Nitrospinaceae bacterium, assembly GCA_964394385.1. Taxonomy (GTDB): domain Bacteria; phylum UBA8248; class UBA8248; order UBA8248; family UBA8248; genus CAYMWZ01. The sequence continues at coordinate 3,972 of CAYMWZ010000274.1, forward strand.
TCGGCTCACCTCGAAGGCCCGCCGCCAGGAAGCGGTGGAAGGCCATGTCCGGCCGCTGGCGCGGCCCGTAGACGGTAAAATAGCGCAACACCACCGCAGGCACCCCATAGTTTTTTTGATAGAGGGCGCACAAGTGCTCTCCCGCAAGCTTCGAGACCCCATAGGGCGAGATGGGCCGAGGGGTCGTTTCCTCCGAGGTGGGCCCTTCGGCGGAATCTCCGTACACGGAGGAGGAGGAGGCAAACACGAGGCGGAGCGAAGACCGACCGCGCAATGCCTCTAACAGGCGCTGGGTGGCCAGCACGTTGTCGTTCAGATAAACCTCAAACGACTGGCCCCAGCTGGCCCGAACTCCCGCTTGAGCCGCCAAGTGAAAGACTCCCTCCACGCCAGACAAGAGCTCCTCGAGCGAACACCGGCTCAGGTCCATCTCCCGGAACTCAAAGTTT
>CAYMWZ010000275.1:0-4407 GCA_964394385.1 uncultured Nitrospinaceae bacterium
GCCGCAGCGAGCCCACGACGAAGAGGTAGACGAGGGGGGTGAAGAAGATCCCCGTAACCCAGATGACGCCGTAGATGTTGTCCACGTTCAAGATGTGCCTCTCGAGGCCGAACAGGTCCTGCGCCCAGACGTTCAGGAGGCCCGTCTTGGGCGCCGCCAGGTTGTGCCAGGCGATGGCGCCGACGAAGGGGCTCAGGAAGAAGGGGATCAGGTTGAAGGGCTCGAGCCGCTCGCGCCCGGGGCAGTTCGTGCGGGCGTTGATCCACGCCAGGGAGACGCCCAGGAAGGTGGCGAGCAGGGTGGCGCCGGTGCTGATGAGGAGGGTGTTCACGAAGGCCTTGCGGATGATGCGGTCCTGGAACATGACGCGGTAGTTCTTCAGCCCCCACTCGGTGCCGAAGCCCGATGAGTCCAGGACGAGGAAGCTGTTGAAGACGAGGGCGATCAGGGGGAGGATGACCGCCGCCCCCACGACGAGGCTGGCCACCGTGGTGGCGATCGTCTCCTGCGTGACGAGACTTCGCCACCGGCTCGGCGGGGCTGCGTCAAGTTGTCCAAAAGCGGTTTCGGTCGTCATGGATTCCCGGACGGGTCAGATCCCCTCCGCCGCAGATGGAGGACGGGGGCCCGACCCGGCCGGGCCCCCGTCCGGGGCTGCTTCTTCGGGAAAACGCGGCCTTCTTACTTGAAGCGCTTGGTCCACTCGCCGCGCACGGCGTCGAACTGCTTCGCGGCTGCGAGCCAATCCTTCAGGCCGAGCGACTTTACGCCGATCTCGCCCAGATCGTACATGTACTCCCTCGCCTCCGCCGGGACCTTCCAGCCCTTGCGGAAGGAGTAGACCGACTCCAGGACGGCCAGGATGTCCGCGCTCTCCTGGCGCAGCAGGAACTCGATGAAGAGCTTCCCGGCGTTGGGGTGCGGGCCGCCCTTGAGCACGACCGCCTGGTTGCCCAGCATGACCTGGCCTTCCTTGAAGTAGCCGACCTTGATCACCTTGCGGAGCTCGGGCTTCTGCAGGGTGTGCTGGAAGACCCGGGCGCCGAGGTTGAACATGTCGATCGGCCGCTCGCACTTGACCACCATCTGCATCTTGGGCTCGGTGCGGAACTCGACGATGGGCTTGGTCGCCTTGAGCTTGTCCCAGAGGCCATTGATGTCCACGCCCGCCTCCGCCAGCCCGATGACCGTGTTCGTGTAGGTGATGCTCTTGGTGATGTCGGGCGAGATGGTCTTGCCGGCCAGCTTGGGATCGACGGTGTCCCAGAGGGAGGTGATTTTTACATTCTCCATGCCCGGGCAGCTCGTGTTCCAGACGGGCGCGAAGGTGTAGGCGAAGGGCGTGACGACGAAGGGGTAGTTCGAGTACTGGCCCGCCGCCTTGACGCCCGCCTCGTGCTCCTTCCAGTGGCCGCTGTCGAGCTGGGCGAAGGCGCCCTGCTTGGCGGCCTCGTGGAAGAAGCCCGGCGCGCTCACGATGTGGACGTCCACCGTGAACTTGCCCGCCTTGATCTCCTGCCGGACCTGGGCCACGGTCGCGCCGGTGCCCTTCCGCAGGTTGTTGAACTTGAAGCCGTCTCCCAGGCCGTAGAGCTTGATGAAGGCGGGCCCCAGATCCTTGGCCGTCGGGTCGCTGAAGAGAGGGTTGATGACGGTGACGGCGCCCTCTTTCTTGGCGTCGCGGATGAGCTTCTCCTCCTGGGGCGTCAGGTTGGCCGCCTGCGCCATGGGAGCCAGGGCGAGGGAGGCGGCCGCTGCCAGCCCGGCGGCGAGGAGAAGGGCGGAGCAACGAACATTGTGAATCATGAGTTTTCTCCTTTCTTTCACTTCAAGTCGGAGTCCGAGGGGCACGTTGCCCCCCGAAGTCCGCCTGAACGAACGATTCCGCTCTCGATGATGGACCTGTCCAAAATGCCAGATTTTCCGCGCGGCGCGGCTCGATCCAGATGAATGAACATTTGAAAAATAGCAGGTTTTCCCAACATGTCAACATTCGGATTTTGCCCCGCGCCCACGACGCGGGGGGCGCGCGACGCGGGCGCGGGAGCGCGGGTCGGGCCGGAGGAGGAGCCCCCACGGGCGGCCGCCTTGAAACCCGCTTCAATTTCCCTAAAATGGAGGGAACAGCGAACGATGAGTGGGGGCGGCCACCCGTCCGCCCTGGCGAAACTGAGGGGAGAGAGGTCCGAAGATGCGCCTTTTCGCCACCGAGGATTCCAAGAAGATCGACGCGCTCTACCAGCAGGGGGACTGGAACAAGATCATCCAAACGCTGGGCAAGAAACCCCTCCAGGAGTACGAGGACATCCGCGTCCTCAACGATTTGGCCGTCGCCTACCATCAGGTCCAGCAATTCGACAAGGCCCTCGCGGTGTGCGAGCGGATCCAATACCTCGAGCCCAACCCGGACCTCGTGAAGCAGCAGGCCGACCTGACCCCCCGCTACATGCGCTACCACGCCGTCATGGGCGAGGCGCTCTACCGGAAGGGCGATCTCGACAAGGCCCTCTCCATCTTCACCAGCCTGAAGGCGGTGGGCTCCCGCTTCTCGGACAAGTACTACTTCTCCGGCCGGATCCACACGAAGAAGGGCAATTTCCGCACGGCCCTGCTCGAGTTCCGGGGGATGGTGGAGAGCGCCCCCGCCCGGGCGCGGGAGACCGTGCGCGGCCTGAGCGAGCTCATCAGTGCCTGCCCGGCCCAGGCGGGCGTCTACGCCGTGCTCCACAGCGCCTGCAAGGAGAAGGACCGCCTGGAGGAGTACATCGCTCGCTACAAAAAGGAGATGGCCGAAGCCCCCGGCAGCCTCCCCGCCGCGCTCAAGGTGGCGGGCCTCCTCTTCCACAAGGGCGACAAGGCGGGAGCGGAGAAAGTTCTCTCCTCCCTGCGGCCCAAGGACGCGAAGGAGAAGGGCTGGATCGAGCTCATCCGGGGGGATTGGGACCTCGAGGAGAAGGGCCCCGCGGCCGCCCTCGCCCGCTACGAGGCCGCCGAGGCCGCCCTGCCCCCGGGGGATCTCCTCCTCATGGTGGATCGCCTGGAGGACCTCCTGCAGCGGCCCGACGCGAAGCCGGAGCTGCGCCGCAAGGCCGGGAAGCTGTGCGAGGCGGGGGGACACATCGAGCGGGCGTGCGGCCACCTGGAGGCGCTCCTCGCGGCCCTTCCGGGCGACGCCGAGGCGCGGGAGTCGCTGAGCCGCCTGCTCAAGAAGAGCATGATGGACGCCTTCGCGGAGAACGACCTCGAGAGGGCGCGGAGCGCCGCCCAGCGCCTGCTGCGCTTTTTCCCGGACGACGCCAACGTCGCCTCCCAGGCCCAGCAGATCGAGCAGATGGTGAACCTCCGGCGCAAGGAGGAGCTCGAGAGCCTCCTCGCCAAGGGGCGCGTGCCCTCGGCCCTCGCGACCCGCTCGCACTACGAGCTGGCGGGCATCGAGCGGAGCATGGGGGGAGGGGAGGAGGTCGTCCTCTCCCATCTCCAAAAAGCCGCGGTCGAGCGCTCCCCCGTCCGGGCGGAGGCGCTCCTCGATCTGGGCCGGGCGCACCTGGAGAAGGGCGCCTTCGATCTGGCCGAGGGGGCCCACGAAATCCTCTTCTCGCTCCGCATCCCCGACGAGAACCGCCTGGCCTGGGCCTACGGGATCGGCGAGACCTGCGAGGCCAAGGGGGAGAAGAAGCTCGCCCACAAGTATTTCAGCCTGGTCGCCTCCCAGGACGCGGGCTACCGCGACGCCGCCCAGCGCGCCCAGGCCCTCGCGCAGGCCCAGCAGGCGGCCCCGGCGGCTCCGGCGGCCCCGGCCGCGCCCGCCAACCCGATGGAGTTCCTCTCGCGCCGCTACGACGGCATCGTCGAGCTGGGGCGCGGAGCGATGGGGGTGGTCTACAAGGCGCGCGACAAGATCCTCGACCGCCAGGTGGCGATCAAGATGATCCTGGGCGACCTGGGCAAGGACGCCGAGGCGCTCGGCCGTTTCATCACGGAGGCCCAGAGCGCCGCCGCGCTCGAGCACCCCGGGATCATCACCATCTACGACATCCGCACCGACGAGCCCATGTTCATCGTGATGGAGTTCGTCGAGGGGAAAAGCCTGGGCGACATGCTCGCCGGGAAGAAGTGCCCCGTCCCCCAGTTCACGAAGCTCGCGGCGCGGATCTGCGACCCCCTCGCTTTCGCCCACAAGGCCCAGGTGATCCACCGGGACCTCAAGCCCGACAACATCATGGTGACGAAGAACGGCGGGGTCAAAATCGCCGACTTCGGCCTCGCCCGCAAAGGGCAGGGCACCGGCATGACCCAGGTGGGCCAGGTCATGGGGACGCCCTATTACATGTCGCCCGAGCAGATCCGCGGGGGGGCGGTGGACGGGCGGAGCGATCTGTACGCGCTGGGCATCATGTTCTACGAGCT
>CAYMWZ010000276.1:0-4385 GCA_964394385.1 uncultured Nitrospinaceae bacterium
CGAGGCCGTCGCCGTCCTCCCCCGGGAGGGCCAGGGCGCCCGCGTCGAGCGCCTGGCCATGGAGCCGCCCCTCGGGGCGGCGGACCCGGAGCGGTCCCCCGGGCTCCGGAAGCGCTCCGCCTGGCACTTTGGCCGTCCCCGCGGGGAGGTGGAGAAAGCCTTTGCGGGCGGGAGCTGAGGGTTGAATTTGCCGCGCCGTCTCGGGCGGGAGGATCCGCGGCGGTTATCCAAGGCAGGAGGAGGTGACATGACGAAGCTGATCCGACGGAAAGCCTTGCTGACCTTTTCGGCCGCTGCGGCGCTCGCCGCCCTCGCCGGCTGCGCGTCCGCGCCGCCGGCCGAGACCCGCCTTCCCAACTACTCCCAGGTCGCCTTCGAGCGGCCGCTCCGCGTCCCGGCGGGCTTCCGGGTGACCGACGAGACCGACCGGAAGCAGCTCGTCCTGGCGGGGCTGCGGGCCTTCGAGCGGGAGCAGTGGGCCGTGGCGGCGGGCTACTTCGAGCGCGCGGCCCAGGCCGTCCACGCCAGCGAGCGGGGCGAGTTCCAGGCCGCGGCCTGGGCCTCGGCCGCCCTGGCCTACCTGAACGCCGGGGACCGGCAGGCCTTCCTCCGGGCGGCGGGGGCGATGGAGGGCCACATGAGCTTCCACCAGCGGGTGAACCCTCGGCCCGAGGCCGCCCTGGTCCTCGGCCTCAAGGCCCGGATGGAGGAGAAGCCCCTGCCCGCCCCCGGCCTCCTGCCCCACCCGGTGCGCCGGGTCCTGGGGGTGCCGTGAGGAGGATGAGAATGATTTCCCGCCTCTTCCTGACCCTGGTCCTCCTCGGGGGGCTCGCCGCGGGGAGCCTCCAGGCCTGGAGCGCCCTCCGGGTGGAGCGGGCCGCAAGCGAGGCGGCGGCCCATCTCATGGAAGTGAAGAGGAAGCTGGTGGATATCCGCACGGCGCTCCTGCTCTCTGCGGAGCTCCCGGCGGGCCTTCCGGAGCGGGGGCGCCTCTACCTCGGGACGGCCGAATCCATGGAGGGGAAGGCGAACGAGGTGCGCCGGCTCCTGCGGGAGGCCGAGGCGGCCCTGGGCCGTCTGACCGAGGCGGAAAAAAAGGCCGCCGTGCGGAAGCTCGGGGGGGTCTCGCCGGGGGCGCTATTGCCCCACGCCGAGGCCCTGGTACAGGCGGTTAGAGAGATCGGAGTCATTGGAAGCCGGCTCATCCGGGAGGGGACGGGATGGGGAAGGTCATGAACCTGCGAACCTTGGGCCGGAAGGCCCTCCTGGGGGCGGCGGCGCTCGCACTGGCGCTGGGCGCCGGGGCGGCCCGCGCCCAGGAGACCCTGGACCCCGTGGTCCGGGAGGCCATCACCCAGGTCAACCGCGCGGCCGAGGGGGTCGAGCGGGCCCGGCGTGAGTACGCCGAGCGGGCGCTCCCCCTCGAGGAGAGGTGCAAGGCGCTCGGACAAGAGATCCCCCGCTCGGCCGAGGACTCCCCCGAGCGGGGGCTCGCCATGGCGAAGTACCTCGAGGCCGCCGCCCGGCTGAGCCTCGAGAAAATTCTCCTGCTCGAAAAGATGCTGGAGGCCCTCGATGCCCTAGCGCCGGCCCTCGAGAAGCTCCGAGGGGCCATCCGGGAGAGAGAGGGCGGCCGGGAGATCGAGGACAAGGAGAGCGCCTCCCGGAGGCGGCGCATGGCGGAGGAGATCCTCCGTGAGGTCCTCCGGAGGGGCCCGGAGTTCATGTCCCCGGTCCACCGGACCCCTCTCGACCCGGAGAAGCTCGCGCGGCTGTGCTCGGCTGAGGACACGCTTCTCCGGATGGGAGAGACGCTCAGTTTCCTTCGGGAGGCCATGGCAGTCCTGGGCCGCCTGCTGGAAGTAGAGCGGCGGGCCGCCCTGCGAAAGCTCGGGGGGATCCCGCCGGGGGGCTCTTGCCCCACGCCGAGGCTCCCGCCGGGGCGCTTAGAAGGATCGGGGCCATCGGGAGTTCGCTCAAGCGGGAGGATACGTGATGGGGAAGGGGATCGGCAGGGCGGTGCTGGGGGCCGCGGCGGGATGTCCTCCGGAGCGGCGGTTACTGAAGATGAGCGCGGGATCTCCCCGCGCCCCGCATGGAGGATCCGATGGCCCAGCCCCCTCCCCGCTGCGCCCGCTGCGGCAGCCCCCTCCACCTCGTCCCCACCGGCCGGGCCTACCGGCGGCAGTCCTCGCTCGATTGGCTCCTCCCGGCCATCGACCGGGGAAGGGAGGGGATCCTCGCCCAGGCGGAGCCCGCCTGCATGAACGGCCACACCCCTTCCTCCGTCCAGCGGCGCGTGGGCAGGCGGGGCCGGGCCGCCGCCCCGGGGAGCCGCAAGTGAGCCGGAGCGAGCCTTTGCGGGCGGAAGCTGAGGGCCGGGTCCGCGGTGCCGCCTGGGGGGAGGACCCGCGGCGGTTACCCATGGCGGGAGGAGATGACATGCTGGAGTGGGTCCGGCCGAAAACCCTTTCCAAGCTCGCGGCCGCCGCCCTCCTGGCCGGCTGCGCCTCCGCCCCGGCCGAGAGCCGCCTGCCCAACTACTCCCAGGTCGCCTTCGACCGGCCGCTCAGCGTCCCCGAGGGCTTCCAGCTGACCGACGAGAGGGACCCCAGGCAGCTCGTCCTGGCCGGGCTTCGGGCCTCCGGGCGGGAGCAGTGGGCCGTGGCGGCGGGCTACTTCGAGCGCGCGGCCCAGGCCGTCCACGCCAGCGAGCGGGGCGAGTTCCAGGCCGCGGCCTGGGCCTCGGCCGCCCTGGCCTACCTGAACGCCGGGGACCGGCAGGCCTTCCTCCGGGCGGCGGGGGCGATGGAGGGCCACATGAGCTTCCACCAGCGGGTGAACCCTCGGCCCGAGGCCGCCCTGGTCCTCGGCCTCAAGGCCCGGATGGAGGAGAAGCCCCTGCCCGCCCCCGGCCTCCTGCCCCACCCGGTGCGCCGGGTCCTGGGGGTGCCGTGAGGAGGGGGTTCGGGGCGGTTAAAGGGATCGGGACCATCGGGAGCACGCTCATCCGGGAGGGTACATGATGATGAAGATCATTTGCAGGCGAACCTTGGGACTGAAGGTCCTCCTGGGGGCCGCGGCCCTCGTCGCGCTCGGCGCGGGGGCGGCCCGCGCCCAGGAGACCCTGGGCCCCGTGGTCCGCGAGGCCATCACCCAGGTCAACCGCGCGGCCGAGGGGATCGAGCGCGCCCGGCGCCGGCACGCCGAGCGGACGCTCCCCCTCGAGGAGGAGCGCAAGCGCCTCGAGGGAGAGATCGCCCGGGCGGCCAAGGAGTCCCCCGAGCGCGGGCTCGCCGAGGCGAACTACCTCGAGGCCGCCGCCCGGCTGAACCACGAGTACCTGGCCCTGGTGGACGAGACCCTGCGCTCCCTCGAGGCCCTGGCCCCGGCGCTTGGGAAGCTCCAGGAGGCCGCCCGGCGGGGAGAGGGCGGCCGGGAGGTCGAGGAGAGCGCCGCCCGGATGCGGCGCATGGTGGGGGGGCTCCTCCAGATGAGCTCGGGGATCCTCGTCTCGGTCCAGCTCGCCCCCGAGAAGAGCGCCCAGCTGCGCCAGGTCGAGGACACCCTGCTCCTGATGCAGAAGGCCTACGGCCCGATCCTCCACCCCACGGCGGCGGCCCAGACCGGGGTCCAGCTCGAGGCCCTCTTCCACGCCATCTCGGCGACCCACGCCCGGACCCAGGCCCTGCGGGACCTCCTGAGCGACCAGCGGGCCCGGATGGTCATCGCCAACACCCTGGCCCAGGCCCGCCTCCTCGCCCTCAAGATCGGCCGCCTGGGAGGGGCCATCGAGGGGGCGGGGGCCGGCTTCGAGCGGGCGGCCGGGAAGATCCTCGAGTGGAACGGCCCCATCGACCGGATGATCGAGCGCGAGCTGGGGGGCGGGAGCGGGGCCGCGGCCGAGCCCTACCGCCCCGGCGCCCGGCTGCGCGGGATGAGCCAGGGGAACGTCTTCGGGGAGGAATCGCGGTGAAGCGCTGGGTGCTCTTGGCACTGACGGTCCTCTTCCTGGCGGCCCCCGCGGCCGCCTGGGGGGGAGAGTACTGCTCGGGCCGGATGGTGGGGCAGTGGCGGAGGAGCCTCGCCCGGGCGGCCGACGCGGCGGTCCACGGCTGGCTCGACGGCAAGACCCTCCACGAGGGCCTCGGGGAGCCCCTCGTCGAGATCGCGCAGTACAGCGCCTACCTCGTCCCCTGCTTCCAGCTCCGGGGGAAGGACTGGGACCCGGCCCTGGCGGAGCTCATCGAGGCCTCCCAAAAAGAGGGCCTCCCGGCCGAGGCGCTCCCCCCCCGCCTCCTCCTCGTGCGCCTCCGGCGGGCGGGGGCGGACCCGGCCCGGGTCCAGAGCCTCTGGGAGGGCCGCTCCTTCAAGGTGCTCCCGTG
>CAYMWZ010000277.1:0-4369 GCA_964394385.1 uncultured Nitrospinaceae bacterium
GCGGATCGTCTGCAGCGTGTAGGACGGGTTGTCCGAGGTGGTGGCGAGTCCCTGGACGGCTGGCCTCCTGGAATCCTTCCCCTGGGTAGATGCCATCCATCGAGTGGGGGGCGGGGCCGGGCGCGGGAAGTGGAGGGGCATTTTCCCCCTCCGCGGCCTCCTGGGGGGAGAGGAGACGGAGGCCCTCTGGCTTCTGCCGAACAGTTTCCGCTCGGCACTTCTGGGCTGGTGGATCGGAGCGCGGCGACGGATCGGCTATGCCACCGACGGGCGGAGTTGGCTGCTGACCGACCCGGTTGCGCCACCGGCCGAGTCTCCGCCTCCCCATTTGGTGGACTATTATCTGGGCCTGCTTGAGGCGCGGGGGCTGCCCACGGCGCACAGACAGGTGCGGCTTCAGGTGGCCCCCGAGGCGGCGCGATTCGCCGAGCGGCTTCTTGCGGAAGAGGTTCCTTCCGGGGAGGGGCCCCTGGTGGGGATGCATCCCGGGGCTTTTTTTGGGGAGTCGAAAGCTTGGCCCCCCGAGGCCTTTGCGGCCTTGGCCAAGCGCCTCGCGCGGGAGGCGGCGGCGCGAGTAGTCCTCTTCGGAGGTCCGGGCGAGGAGGGCCTGGCCGGGCGCGTTTGCCGGGCAGCGGGAGGAGCCGCGGTAAACCTCGCGGGCCGGGACACCCTGGCCACCCTTCCCGGACTGCTGGCCCGGCTGGACGCATTCGTCTCGGGCGATACGGGGCCCTTGCACGTGGCCGCCCTGGTGGGAACGCCCACGGTCTCATTGTTCGGCCCGACGGATTTCCGGCGGACGGCGCCGCGCGGGGGCGCCCACCGGATGGTACGGCGGGAGCTGGAGTGCAGCCCTTGCTTCCAGCGGACTTGCCCCCTCGGGCATCACAGGTGCATGAGGGAGATCGGCCCGGAGGAAGTAGCGGCGGAGGTGATCGCCCTTTTGGGCGTCTCCGAAGGAAGGCGCCCCTCGGCGCGAAGGGAGGAGGGGAAGTGAGCGGGCGGCCTGCGGTGTTTTTCGACCGAGACGGCACCTTGAACCGCGATGTCGGCTATGTGACCCACCTCGACCAGCTCGAGCTGCTTCCGCGCGCGGCGGAGGCCGTCCGCCAGGTGAATGAGGCGGGGTGGATGGCCATCTTGATCACCAACCAGGCGGGGGTGGCACGGGGGTATTTTCCCGAGTGGATGGTGGGCCAGGTGCACGAGAAGCTTCAGCACGAGCTGGATAGCAAAAAGGCCCGGCTGGACGTCATTTACTACTGCCCACACCTGCCGGGAGCGGAGGACCCCGCCTATGCGAAGGATTGCCCGATGCGCAAGCCATTTCCCGGGATGATCTTCAAGGCTGCCGAAGAGCACGGAGTGGATCTGGCGCGGTCGTTCATGCTGGGGGACAAGTATTCGGACCTCAAGTGCGGATGGGCGGCCGGTTGCCGCTCGGCGTTGGTCTTGACCGGCTACGGGCGCGGAGAGCTGGAGCTCCGGGGAAAGGAGTGGCCTCGCCAGCCAGATTTTGTCGCTGAGGATGCCTACCAGGCGGTGGAGATGATTTTCCGGGGAAAGGCGGGGGGGAAGGGATGAACCGTGCCCTCGTGCGCTATCTTGAGCGGTTTTCCTCGCTTCGCGTGGCGGTCGTGGGGGACTTCATCGCCGATGAGTTCATCTACGGCGACACGGCGCGCATCAGCCGGGAAGCTCCGGTCCTCGTGCTCGACTTTCGCCGACGGGAAATCATCCCCGGTGGCGGCGGGAATGCCGCCATGAACGCGGCCGCCCTCGGGGCCAAGGTCTACGCCTTGGGTGCGCTGGGCGATGGGGCTTCGGGCGAGGATTTGTGCAAGGTCATGGCGCGGCGCGCCATCAACACCGAGCGGCTCTTCGCCGACGGGGAACGCGTCACTCCCACCAAGATGCGCATAATGGCTGGCGGGCGGAACACCGCCCGCCAGCAGGTGATCCGGGTCGACCACGAGGTCCGCCATCCTCTAGGCCGGGAGCCCGAGCGTCGCATCGTCGCCGCGCTGGAGGAGCTGGCTGCGGGCGGGGTAGATGCGGTGATCGTCTCCGACTACGGGCTGGGAGTGGTGACGGAGGAGGTGCGTGAGGCGGCCCGGCGCGCGGCCCGGCGGGTGATTGTGACCGTGGACAGCCGCTACGCCTGCGACTCTTTCCGGGAAGTGACTGCCATTACGCCAAACGAGGAGGAAGTGGAGGCGCTCCTTGGGTACTGGCCCGAAGGGGATCGGCTCGAAGCGGCGGGCGTCGCGCTCCTTGAGCGCACTCGCGCGCGAGGGGTCCTGATCACCCGCGGCTGTCAGGGGATGAGCCTCTTCGAGCGAGATAATCCCCGTCGGGACATTCCGATCTTTGGTTCGGATGAGGTGGCCGATGTCACGGGCGCGGGGGATACTGTCATCGCGGCCTTCACCCTTGCCCTTGCCGCGGGAGCTCCGATGGCGGAGGCGGCCGAGGTCGCGAACCGGGCGGCAGGGCTTGTGGTGATGAAGATGGGAACGGCGGTGGCGGAGCCCGAGGAGCTGCGGGTCGCCCTGGAGGAGGAGCCGTGAGCGGAAGGGCCGATCCCTTCGAGGGCAAGCTCCGCTCCCTGGAAATCTTGATGGATGAGGTGGCGCGCCTGAAGACCGATGGCAAGCGGATTGTCCTCGCGAACGGCTGCTTCGACATCCTTCACGTCGGCCACGTCAGGTTTCTGCGCGCGGCGAAGGACCACGGGGATTTTTTGATAGTCGCGGTGAACAGTGACGCCTCGGCGAGACGGCTAAAGGGAGAGGGTAGGCCCTACGTTCCGGAAAAAGAGCGTCTGGAGCTTCTCTCCTGCTTGGATCCAGTCGACCGTCTGATCCTCTTCGATGAGGCCGATGTCTCAAAACTCCTTCTCGCTCTCCGGCCCCATGTGCACGCCAAGGGGACCGACTACACCGCCGAGACCGTCCCGGAGCGGGATACAGTGCGCAGCTACGGGGGAGAGGTGGCTATCTGCGGCGACGCCAAGGAGCGCTCCTCCACCGAAATTGGCGCGCGGCTGGGCGGGACCCGCTCCCCATGAGCGAGCATATTCTCATCATCCGCCTCGGCGCCGTGGGGGATGTGATCCACACTCTCCCCCTGGCCGCCGCGATCCGGGACGCCCGGCCTGACGTTCACATTACCTGGGCGGCGGAGCCCAGCCCGAGCCTCCTTCTTCAGGGAAATCCTGACCTCGACCGGGTGCTGACGGTGGACACGCGCGCCTGGAGGCGAAATCTTCCCGCCGGGGGACTCTCGGTTCTTCGGAGGGACTTCCGGGCGGTTCGGGAGGTGAGCGCGGATGTTGCCATTGACGCCCAGGGGCTCATCAAGAGCGGGATCATCGCGTGGATCTCGGGTGCGAAGATGCGGGTGGGCTTCGAGCACCGCTCCTGCCGGGAGGGAATGAACGTTCTCTTCACGACCCATCAGGCTTCCCCGCCCGCTCGGCCTCATCATGTTGTGGAGAAGAACCTCTCCCTTCTTGGGCCCCTTGGCATCCCCCCGCCTGGGCCGGGGGTGCTTCGTTTTCCCTTGCACGAGCGGCCCGAGGAAGGCGAGGCGGCAGAGGCCTATCTCCGCCGGGAAGGGCTTGCCGGCAAACGCCCCCTCTTGATAGTGCATCCCGGCGCCGGCTGGCTGACCAAGCGCTGGGATCCCAATCGCTTTGCGGCGGTGGCGGACGCGTGGACGCGGATGACGGGTGGCGGAGTCCTTCTGACCTGGGGGCCTGACGAGGAGGAGACGGTGCGAGAGGTGGCCTCGGCCATGTGCGACTCCCCGGCGGTGGCCCCAAGGACGACCATCCGCCAGATGGCTGCCCTCATTCGCCGCGGCGACGTTTTCGTGGGGGGGGACACGGGCCCGGCCCACCTGGCGGCGGCCCTGGGGATTCCGTGCCTGGTGGTCATGGGGCCGACGGATCCGGCGCGCAACGGTCCCTGGGGAAGGGGTCACGCGGTTCTCCACCACCGTTTGGCCTGCAGCGGCTGCTACGGGCGCTCCTGCCCAGACATCGAGTGCCTGGAGCGGGTGGGGGTGGAGGAGGCGGTACAGCAGTTGGGGCGCCTGTGGAAAGCCCATGAAATGCGCCCCCTAAATGTGCCAAAATAGAGGAGATGCTCTGTGCCCCGGTATTTGGTGACGGGTGCGGCCGGCTTCATCGGCTCGCATCTGTGCGAGCGCCTTTTGGCCGCCGGGGCCGATGTGGTCGGGGTGGATCGGTTCGCTTCTTACTACCCTCGGGAGGATAAGGAGGCGAACCTTAAGCCCTCGATGTCGCTGAAAAACTTTGAGTTCCGGGAGATGGACCTGAGCCGGTGTTCGCTCGAGGAGCTCT
>CAYMWZ010000278.1:0-4361 GCA_964394385.1 uncultured Nitrospinaceae bacterium
AGTCTCGTGGGCTCGGAGATGTGTATAAGAGACAGCCTCTTGCCAAGGGAGGAGCTTTTGGGTAGAATTAGCTGAGTCTAAATTTCTTTTTTGAGAGTCAAAAATCTCTTTCGGAAGGAGGCGATCTCGATGCTTCAGCACCGGTTGGTTCTGGCGGGAGTCCTGGGCGCGGCCCTTCTGGCCTCCGGGCCCCTCGCCTTTGGCGCCGAGCGGGAGATCTATGTGCTGGCGGTCGAGCCCAAGGGGGGCGCCTCGGCCTCCAAGGAGCCCTTCCCGGGCGTGAAGCTCCCCGAGGGCAAGGGCTTCGAGGTCAAGGCCCCGGACAAGGAGGGCAGGTGGCAGGTCTCGGCCTACGTCTTCCTGCCCGCCCAGATCTTCGTCCGCAAGGGGGACGACGTCACCCTCCACTTCGTCGGCATCAACGGGGACAAGCACACCCTCCACATCGATCACTACAAGGCGGAGGTCTTCCGCCTGACGCGGGGGACCGTCCAGACGGTCAAGTTCCAGGCGGACAAGGCGGGCGTCTTCAAGATCCTCTGCGACGAGCATCCCCCCTCGATGCGGGGGGAGCTCGTCGTCCTGGAGAACTGAGGGCCCCTTCATTCGAGGGGCTTGAGCTCCCCCAGGACGGTCGGGATGAACTCCGCGACCGTCGGGTGGATGTGCATCGCCCGCTGGACCACCGTGTAGGGCACCTTGGCGTACATGACGTCCAGGATCGAGTGGACGACTTCGTCCCCGCCGATCCCCAGGATGGCCGCGCCGAGGATCTCCTTCGAGCCGGCGTCCACGAGGATCTTCATGAACCCCTGGGTCTCGCTCCGCTCCTTGGCCCGCCCGATGTGGGACATGGGCTTTTTTCCGATGAGGGCCCGGCGGCCGGACTGGCACACCTCTCGCTCCGTCATGCCCGCCCGCCCCAGCGGGGGGTCGATGAAGAGCCCGTAGCAGGGGATGCGGTCGCTCACCCGGCGGCGGTCGCCGTCCAGGAGGTTCGCGGCCACGATCTCGAAGTCGTTGTAGGAAGTGTGGGTGAAGGCCCCCCTCCCGTTGCAGTCCCCCAGGGCCCACACCCCCGGGACGCTGGTCTTGAGCTCCTCGTCCACCTTGATGTAGCCCCGCGCGTCCACCTCGATCCCCGCTTTCTCGAGGCCGAGGTCGTGCGTGTTGGGCACGCGGCCGGTCGCCACGAGGAGGTGAGACCCCACCGCCTCGCGGGCGGCGCCCGCGCAGCTCATCCGGAGGGCCACCTTCCCCTTCCGGTTTTCGACCTCCCAGTCGCAGGTGTCGGTCAAGACCTTCACCCCCTCGCTCTCCATGATCCCCCGGATCGCGTCCGAGACGTCTTCGTCCTCGCGCGAGATGAGGCGCGGGCCGCGCTGGACCACCGTGACCTCGCTCCCGAAGCGGCGGTACATCTGCCCGAACTCGAGCCCGACGTAGCTCCCGCCCAGGATGAGCAGGTGCTCCGGCAGGAAGTCCACCTCCATCATGCTGGTGTTGGTGAGGTAGGGGACGGACTCCAGGCCGGGGACCGGCGGGGCGTCCGCCCGCGCCCCCGCGTTGATGAAGATGCTCTCCGCCTCGAGCAGGTCCCCGCCCACGCGGACCGCGCGCGGCCCCTCGAAGCGCGCGTGCCCCTCGTACACCGTGCAGTTCTCCATGCCCTTGAGCCACTTCTCGATCCCCTGGGTGGAGCCGCGCACGAGCTCGTCCTTGCGGGCCTTCACCCTCTTCATGTCCACCGTGATGTGCCCGCCCACGCGGACGCCAAAGTCCGCCCCCCGCCTCGCCATGTAGGCGGCCCGGGCGCTGGCCACCAGGGTCTTGGTGGGGACGCAGCCGTTGTTCACGCAGGTGCCGCCGAAGCGCTTGCGCTCGACCACGGCCACCTTCCTCCCGGCCCCGGCCAGGCGTGCGGCCAGGGAGGGGCCGGATTGGCCCGTTCCGATGATGATCGCGTCGTAGCGGGTGGGCATGGGCGTTCTCCCGTGGGGGGTTCAGGCGGCGGGGCCCGCCCCGGCCGCTAAGCCGCAGGCGGTACGATTCGTCGAGGGGGACCGGACGCCTCCCCAAGCTACCTTGGGGGCGGGGGGGCGGCAAGGGCGGGGGAGCGGGGCATTCTGCCCCGGTAGCGTGTCAGGATGGGACAGCGCCGGAGGCCCTTGGCCGGTCAGCCCCGGCGGCACGACCCGAGAGGTTCATCAAAATCCGCGCAATTCAGGCCGTTGGAGGTGTCACCTACCCGGTCTCCCCGCTGGCCTGCCTCTTGCATCCGAGGAGGGCGGGAGGGGGGTGTGCCTCCCCGAAAACGAGAACCCGCTGGGGCGGGCGATGCGCGAGCGGGCTGCCGGAGACGGCGCCCACGGGAGGGCCGACCCAACTCCATGCATCGCCCGCCCTTTTTTGACCCCAGCCCCGCCGGTTCCAACTGGCGGTCCCAACCCCCGCAATCCCCCAAAACCGACTGCCGCTCTCTGGGTGGAGAGGGAAGGGCGGGCCTCCTTTTCGTCGGCGCCCCCAAGAAGGCCCGCTTGCAGTGCTTTGGAGACGCCCTCTCCCCGCTTCCGCCCCGGGGGAGCGGCCGGTACAATCTCCGGCGTCACCGACCAGGCGCGCGCCTCATCCGCGGGAGAGGGCATGGAGAAGATCGCATCCGCCGTCCGGACGCAGGACCTCGAGTTCATCGAGCGGGCGCGGGCCTACCGGGCCCTGGTGGAGGACCTGCGCCGGAGGCTCGCCGAGGTGGCCAAGGGGGGTCCCCCCCAGGCGGTCGAGCAGCACGCCGCGCGGGGGAAGATGTTCGTGCGCGATCGCGTCCGTGGCCTGGTCGACCCGGAGAGCCCCTTCCTGGAGCTCTCGCCCCTCGCCGCCCACGGGGTGTACGACTCCCCCGTGCCCGCGGCCGGGCTCGTGGCGGGGATCGGCCGCGTGGCGGGCCGGGAGGTGATGGTCGTCGCCAACGACGCCACCGTGAAGGGGGGCACCTACTATCCTCTGACGGTCAAGAAGCACCTCCGGGCCCAGGCGATCGCCCACCGCTGCCGCCTGCCCTGCTTCTACCTCGTGGACTCGGGGGGCGCCTTCCTCCCCCTCCAGGACGAGGTCTTCCCGGACCGGGACCATTTCGGGCGCATCTTCTACAACCAGGCGCGGATGTCGGCCGAGGGGGTCCCCCAGGTCGCCCTCGTGATGGGGAGCTGCACGGCGGGGG
Organism: uncultured Nitrospinaceae bacterium; assembly: GCA_964394385.1. Lineage (GTDB taxonomy): Bacteria > UBA8248 > UBA8248 > UBA8248 > UBA8248 > CAYMWZ01. The sequence goes on from CAYMWZ010000278.1 coordinate 3,218, forward strand.
GGGCGTACGTCCCCGCCATGTGCGATGAGGCTGTCATCGTCCGGGGCCAGGGGACCATCTTCCTGGGAGGCCCCCCTCTCGTGCGGGCGGCGACGGGGGAGGAGGTGGACGCCGAGGCGCTGGGAGGCGCCGACGTCCACTGCCGCGTCTCGGGGGTGACCAACCACATGGCCGAGGACGACGCCCACGCCCTGCGCATCGCCCGGGGGATCGCCGCCGCCATCCCCCACAAGAAATCTTTCCCCTTCCCGCTCGAGGCTCCCGAGCCGCCGGCCTACGACCCCGGGGAGATCTACGGGGTCCTGCCCACGGACCTCCGCCGGCCCTTCGACATGCGCGAGGTCATCGCCCGCCTGGTGGACGGGAGCCGCTTCGGGGAGTTCAAGCGGCACTACGGGACCACCCTCCTCTGCGGCTTCGCCCACATCGAGGGCATCCCGGTAGGGGTCTTGGCGAACAACGGCGTCCTCTTCAGCGAGAGCGCCCTGAAGGGCACCCACTTCGTCGAGCTGTGCAGCCAGCGCGGCGTGCCCCTCGTGTTTCTGCAGAACATCACGGGCTTCATGGTGGGCCGCCAGTACGAGGCGGGGGGCATCGCCAAGGACGGGGCCAAGATGGTCCAGGCCGTCTCGAACGCACGGGTGCCCAAGTTCACCGTGATCGCGGGGGGCTCCTTCGGAGCCGGGAATTACGGGATGTGCGGCCGGGCCTATGAGCCGCATCTTCTGTGGATGTGGCCCGGGGCGCGCATCTCGGTGATGGGGGGAGCCCAGGCGGCGGGGGTGCTCCTCGCCGTTCGCAAGGAGGGCCTGAGGCGCCAGGGCAAGGAGATGACCCCCGAGGAGGGGGAGGCCTTCGCCCGGCCCACCCTCGAGCAGTACGAGCGCCAGGGGCACCCCTACTACAGCACGGCGCGTCTTTGGGACGACGGGATCCTCGACCCCGCCGAGACCCGGGCCGCCCTCGCCCTCGGCCTCTCGGCCGCCTTCAACGCGCCCCTCCCCGAGCGGCGGGCGAGCCTGTTCCGGTTCTAGGGGGCGGGGCGTCGGTCGAGATGGGTAGTGATGATATCCTGATAATCGAAAATGGTTCCGGCTGTTTCGGGCGCGGAGGAGGGTGAGGGCCGCGAGGAGCCTCCCTAAAC
>CAYMWZ010000279.1:0-4340 GCA_964394385.1 uncultured Nitrospinaceae bacterium
CTGGCCATGGCCGCCGTCGAGCAGGCCAAGTTCGCCGCGGCCGAGGCGGCCGAGTTCGCGGCCCAGGCCGGCGCCTACGCCGCCGAGGCCAAGGAGCGGGCGGCGGAGTCGGCCCGCCACTTCGCCGAACAAAGCCGCGCCCTCGCCCAGGAGGCGGCCGAGGCCGCGGCCAGCGCCGCCGAAGAGATCGCCGTCGCCTTCAAGGGCGTCGGCCGGCCCGTCATCTCCTCGGCCCTGTAGGAATTCCCCTCCCGGCATGTCCGGGAGCTTGAGACCGGAGGCGCGGCCTCCGGTTTTTTTTTCGAGCGAACCCGGGCCGGGGGCGCCCCGGAGGGGTTCCCGCTCAGGGCGAGCCGGGCGAGGGCCGGATGAGGGGGACGAAATCGTTGGTGAAGATCTTGGAGAGGGGGGCGTCGAGCCTGAGGTTCCGCACGCGCCCCAGGAGCGCCTGCATCTCGTCGAGGCGGGCCTCCTCGAAGCGGCCCAGCCCCGCCCGGCGGGCCTCGGGCGGATAGATGAGGAGGAGGGCCTCGCGCCATTCATCGCCGATGCGCTCCGGCCCGAGCGCCGGGTTGGATTTGAGGAACGCTTGGAGCGCCTCGCGCGGCCGGGCGATGGCGGCGGCGAGCCCCTCGGCGGTGGCCTGGACGAAGGACCTCACGAGCGGGCCGTCTTTGGCGAGAACGGAGTCCATCGAAACGAGAAGGAGGGAGTAGGGGTTCACGCCCGCCTCGGCGTAGGGGAAGAGGGCCAGCTCCCGGCCCTTTTGGCTCGCGGCGAGGCGGTACTGGTGGGCGACCAGGGTGGAGGCCGCAACCGCGTCCACCTTTCCCTCGATGAGGGCGGGCAGCAGTTGCTCGGGGGTGAGGTCCTGCCACCGGACGCGGGCCAAGTCGACCTTTCCTCCGGATTTCAACTCAGGGAAGAGCAGGCGGGGGAAGGAGGAGCGGGGGGCGGCGATTTTCTTGTCGGCCAGGTCGGCCAACTTGCCGATGTCTGGGCGCTTGAGAGTCAAGACGGCGTTTGGGCTTCGGGCGAAGTACACCATGACGCCGAGCAGGTCGATCCCCCCCGCCCGGTGGCTGAACACCTCGGCCGCCTCGGCCAGGGCAAAGTGGGCCCGTCCGCTGTGGAGCGTCCCGAGGGCCTCCCGGCTCCCGCGCTCGCTTAGAATTTTCACGTCGAGCCCGGCCCTTTTGTAGAACCCCGCCTCGTGGGCGTAGAAGAGGGGGACGTGCGCCCCGCCGGGCAGCCAATTGAGGATGAGAGTCACCTCCTTCGCCGCCCGGGCGCGGGGAGGGGCCGCGAGCGCGCCCGCCGCGAGGAGGGCGAGGGCAAAGAGGATCCCGAGTGCCCCTCGGCGGCCGCCCAAGGGAGGCGCCCCGGAAGAGAGCCGCCGCGTTAAAAAGCCGGGTGCAGCCATCTGATGCCTCCTCGGCGCGGAACCGGGAACCCAGCGGGACCGGGGTTGCTCTCGCCGCCCCACAGTAAGGGAACCCTCCGGTGCGGTGTCAAGGTGTCCAGGCGGGCGCCTGGGCCCGAGGGCCCGCCGCCGCCCGCCCTCGCCTTGACGCCTCCTTTCCCGGCTCCTAGAGTGGGGGCGCCTTTCCCGGCGGTTTCCCCGGCGGAAGAAGATCGGATGGGAGGGGGCCGAGCCCCGAGCCGCTTGCCGCTCGGGATGCGCGGTTTTGCCCAAATCTCGGAGGGCCGAAGGCCATGAATCCTGAAGAGCTGCTGAAGGGGTTGAAGATTTACTACGATGCGGATGCGGACCTGAATCTCCTCCAAAACCGCACGATCGCGGTCATCGGCTACGGCAGCCAGGGCCGCGCCCACTCGCTCAACCTCCAGGACAGCGGCGCGAAGGTAGTGGTCGGCCTCCGGAAGGGCTCCCCCCGCTGGAAGCAAGCCGAGGAGGAGGGCCTCGAGGTCGCCGAGACGGCCGAGGCCGCCAAGGCGGGCGACATGGTCGTCATGCTCACCCAGGACCACCTGCAGCCGGCCATCTGGCGGAAGGACATCGAGCCCCACATGAAGGAGGGCCAGGCCTTCGTCGTGGCCCACGGCTTCAACCTGAACTACGGCCAGATCATCCCGCCCAAGACGCTCGACGTGTTCATGATCGCGCCCAAGAGCCCGGGCCACACCATGCGCTTCCAGTACGAGGACGGGCGCGGGGTGCCGGGCCTGCTGGCCGTCTTCCAGGACTTCACCGGGAAGGCGAAGGACTACGCGCTGGCCTACGGCAAGGGGGTGGGATGCGCCCGCGCCGGCATCATCGAGACGACCATCGAGGAGGAGACGGAGACGGACCTCTTCGGCGAGCAGGTGGTGCTCTGCGGCGGCATCACGGAGCTTATCCGGGCCGCCTTCGAAACCCTCGTCGAGGCCGGCTACCAGCCCGCCCTGGCCTATTTCGAGTGCCTCCACGAGGTGAAGCTCATCACCGACCTGATCTACCAGGGCGGGATCACGATGATGCGCTACTCGGTCTCCGACACGGCCGAGTACGGCGACATCACCCGGGGCAAGGTGATCATCGACCGCGGGACCCGGGAGCGCATGAAGGGGATTTTGCGGGACATCCAGACGGGCAAGTTTGCCTCCGAGTGGATCAACGAGAACATGGTGGGCCGGCCCACCTTTAACACGATCGTGCGGAAGGAAAAGGAGCACCCCATCGAGGTGGTGGGCGCCCGGCTGCGCGCCATGATGCCCTGGATCCAGGAGCGGGAGGTGAAATAGAGGCTCCGGCCGCGCGCCAGGCCGCGGAACCGCCCCGGCCGAGGGGGGGCACCCCGCCGGGGCGGTTTGTTGCTTCGGCGGGGCCTGGGGGCGGGGAATAACGCCCGGCGCTCCCGGTTCACGTTGAAAGAAGCGGGCGCCGATTGTATCCTGGGGGCGTTTTGAGGCGGGGTCGGCCCCGGTTCGGAGCGACAGGTGGCTGGGGAGGTTCCGGATGAGCGTCAAGCGGGTGAAGTTCCTCATTGCCGGCCTCGTCGTGGCGGGCTCGTTCCTGTATCTGGCCGTTTCGGGGTTTCAGAGCGAGAACTTCGTCTACTTCCTCACGGTGGATGAGGTGGCCGTCAAAGGGACCTCCCTGGAAGGCCGCGGGATCCGCGTCCAGGGCAAGATCGTCCCCCAGACGATGACCCGCCAGCCGGAGGAGATGCGCCTGGCCTTCCGCCTCCAGGGGGAGAAGACGACGCTCCCCGTCAGCTTCCGCGGCGTGCCGCCCGATCTCTTGGAGAACGGCTTCCCGGTCATCGCCGAGGGCAAGCTGGACGAGAAGGGCGTTTTGGTCGCGAAGAACCTGATGGTCGCCTGCCCCTCGAAATTCGAGGAGATGAAGACGGCCGGGCAGGAGATGCCGGCCGACCATCAGGCGCTCATGGAGAAGGCGCTTCAGAAGAAAGGCACGACGGCTCGGAACTGAGAACGGCCCTCCCGCGCGCGCCCGGCCCCTGAATCCGGCCCTCCCGGAGGAGTGGCTCCTTGTTCATGATTGATTTCGGCCACTACGGCCTGATGGCGGCGTTCGTGCTGGCGGTCTTCAGCGCGGCCGCCTCCACCTGGGGGGGGCTGAAGCGCAGGGGGGACCTCATCCTCGCCGGGCGCAACGCCGCCATCGGCGTCTTCGCCCTGGTCGCCGCCGCGAGCGCCGCCCTGATCTATCTCCTGATGGCGCGCGACTACCGGGTGGAATACGTCGCCGGCCACGTGAACAACACGCTCAACGCTTTCTACCGCTTCAGCGCCTTCTGGGGCGGCCAGGAGGGGAGCCTCCTCCTTTGGCTCCTTCTCCTGTGCGTGTACGCCTTCGTCGTCATCGTGCAGAACCGCGGGCGCAACGCCGCCCTCATGCCCTACGTCACGGCCACCTTGATGGTGACGGCGCTCTTTTTCCTGACCATCCTGAATTTCGTCACCCCCCCCTTCGATACCCTGCCCAACCCGCCGGCGGACGGCCGGGGGCTCAACCCCCTGCTCCAGGACTGGGGGATGGTGATCCACCCGCCGAACCTCTATCTGGGCTACGTGGGGTACGCGGTGCCGTTCGCCTTCTGCATCGGGGCCCTCGTGAGCGGGAAGCTCGACAGCGACTGGATCACCTCGACCCGGCGCTGGACCCTCTTCGCCTGGTTCTTCAACGGAACGGGCGTCCTCCTGGGCGGCGCCTGGGCCTACCGGGAGCTCGGCTGGGGAGGCTACTGGGCCTGGGACCCGGTGGAGAACGCGAGCCTGATGCCCTGGCTGACGGGGACGGCCTTCCTCCACTCCGTCATGATCCAGGAGAAGCGGGGGATGCTGAAGGTGTGGAACGTCTCCCTCATCATCAT
>CAYMWZ010000280.1:0-4301 GCA_964394385.1 uncultured Nitrospinaceae bacterium
GCGACGAAGGCGCCCTCGGCCGCCTCGCCCGAGCGGTTTATCTGAAGCCCCGCGATGAGGACCGGCCGCTCCGCGCGGGTGATCTCCCGCGCCGCCGCCTCAAGGCCCGGGTGGCCCGCGCCGGCCCGGGCGGAGAAGCGCGCGCCCGACTCCTTGGGCGGGAAGTTCGCCTCGGCCGCCTCGGCCAGCATGACGTCGTAGGGGAGGTCCACGTGCACGGGTCCGGGGCGGCCCTCCATGGCGAGGGCGATGGCCCGCCGCAGGGTCACCGCCGCCGAGTCCGGGGCGAGCTTAAAAGTCCCCTTGGTGATGGGGCGGTAGAGGAGGTCCTGGTCGATCCGTTGCCGCTGCTGGCGGCGGAACTCGGCGTCCGAGAAGCGGTCCGTGAGGATGAGGCAGGGGGCGCGCTCGAGCCAGCAATTCGCCACCCCGTGGACGGCGGCCACGGCGCCCGGCCCGACCCCCGTGCTGCACACCCCGGGCCGGTTTTTGAGGACCCCGTAGGTGCCGGCCATGACGGCCGCGCTCGACTCGTTGCTGCACAAGACGTAGCGGATGCCGCGCCTGGCGGCGGCGTCGATAAGCTCGACCGAGCTCAAGCTGCCGGGGACGCCGAAGATGTACTCGATGCGGGCGTCCGCCAGGACGGCCGCCGCCACGTCCGCATACGTCGGCAAGGGAGTCCTCCTTTTTGGAGAATCAGCCGCCCATCCTCTATCCCGGAGGCGTTTGAGCGCGCAGGCGGCTGATCATAACATAGGCACCTCTGGCCGCCCGCGCCGGGCGCGGCGGTGGGACATCACGCGAGGAGCCTCCCCTTGTCGCTCAGCGAGTCACAGATCGGCGCCCTCTGCCTCCTCTTGGAGGACGACCGTCCCTCCGTCGCCGCGGCGCTGGACCGCCAGATTTCTGGCTTCTCCGACGCGGATCGGGAGCGTCTGCTCGAGCGCCTCCGCGGTGAGGAGCGGCGGTGCCCCGTCCTCCCTCCGGCGCTCGAGGATTTCCACCACCGCCGTCTCGAGCGGGCGTTTGCGGACTGGACGGTGTCTCCGCCGGGGGAGGGGGATCTGGAGCGGGGGTTTTTTCTCCTGGCGTCCTTCGGCTACCCCCTCGAGAACATCGAGCGGCGGACGGCCGAGCTCGATGGGATGGCCGAGGCGCTCGGGGAGCGCCTGGAGGGGGCGGAGGGGGACGGGGAGATCGTCCAAGAGACGGTGAGCTACCTCCACGGGGAGCTGGGCTTCGGGGGGGACCGGGAGAGCTACTACGATCCGCAGAACAGCTACCTGAACCGGGTCCTCGACCGCCGGCGCGGGATCCCTATATCGCTCTCGGCCATCTACCTTCTGCTGGGCCAGCGGCTGGGCCTCCCGTTCCGGGGAGTGGGGATGCCGGGTCACTTCATCGTCAAGTATGAGGCGCCCGGGGGCCCGGTTTTCCTCGATCCGTTCGACGGGGGAAAACGGCTGACCGTGGCCGAGTGCGCCGCGATCGTGCGGGGGCTGGGGTATCATTTCGACCTGCGCTTTCTGCAGGAGACCCCCGCCCGGCGGATCGTGGAGCGGATGCTGAACAATTTGATCGGCATCTACCAGCGGGAGAAGGCCGAGGATCGGGTTCGGCCCCTCACCCGCTACCGCGAGATTGTCCAGCGCGGCTGAAGCGCCACTGCCGCGGAAGCCCGCGGCGCGGCCGCGCTTTTGGGTTCCTCCACCGGACGGATCTCAGGAATGGGAGGAGAGCGCGATGGATGGATTGTGGCAAGCCGCAGACGATTTGCTCTTTGGGGGACAGCCGACCGCGGATGACCTCAAGGAGATGGCGCAGAAGGGCGTCAAGACGATCATCAACCTCAGGCTGCCCCAGGAGGAGTCGGACCTTCCCCCCGAGGAGGAGCGCCGGGCGGTCGAGGCGCTGGGCATGAAGTACGTGAACCTCCCCATGCAGGTCGGGGAGATGAACGCCGACATCATGGGGAAAGTCCACGAATTGCTCGAGGATTCCAAGCAGGACGGCAAAGTTCTGGTCCACTGAAGGAGCGGAGGGCGAGCCGGGGTCTGCTCGCTGGCGCACCTGGCGGAGGAGAACAAGTGGAGCGCCGATCAGGCGTTCCGGGCCGCCGAGGGGATGAAGTTCAACTGGAAGGCGAATCCGCTCATCTCGCAGTTCGTCGAGAGTTACTTTAGGCAGCGCGGGTAGGGGCGCGGGGGAGCCTCCGGGGGGAGGCTCCCCGCCCTTTTTATTCGTCCGTGACGCATCCCTCCGAGGCCGAGGAGACGCACCGGGCGTATTTGAGCAGGGTGCCCCGCTGGGCCTTGAGGGGAGGGGTCTTCCACCTTCTCCTGCGCTGCCCGATCGCGGCTTCGGGGACCTCCAGCGCGAGGGTCCGCTCGACCGCGTCGATGGCGATCCGGTCGCCGTCCTCCACCAGGGCGAGCAGCCCGCCCGTCTGCGCCTCGGGGGTGACGTGGCCCACGACGAAGCCGTGGGTTCCTCCCGAGAACCTCCCGTCGGTGATGAGGGCCAGGTCCTTCCCCAGCCCCGCGCCCATGATCGCCGAGGTCACGGTGAGCATCTCCCGCATCCCCGGTCCCCCCTTCGGCCCCTCGTAGCGGATGACGACGACGTCCCCCTTCTGGATGCGCTTCTCCTCGAGCCCCCTCAGGGCCTCCTCCTCGGAGTCGAACACGCGGGCGGGGCCCGCGAACCGCTCGCCCTCCTTCCCCGTGATCTTGGCGACCGCGCCCTCGGGCGCGAGGTTTCCGTAGAGGATCTGGAGGTGTCCCGTCTTCTTGATGGGCTTTGACAGGGGGGAGATGACCTTCTGGCCCGCCTTCAGCCCGGGGAGGAGCTCGAGGTTTTCCGCCAGCGTCTTTCCCGTGACCGTCAGGCAGCCGCCGTGCAGGAGCCCCTCCTCTAGGAGGAGCTTCATCACGCCGGGGACCCCGCCAACGTTGTGGAGGTCCTCCATCACGTACTGGCCGCTGGGCTTGAGGTCGGCGATGTAGGGCACCTTGTCGCTGATCCGCTGGAAGTCCTCCAGGGCGAGCTTGACCCCCACCGACTTGGCCATGGCGATCAGGTGCATGACGGCGTTGGTGGAGCCTCCCAGCGCCATCACGACGGTGATCGCGTTCTCGAAGGCCTCCTTCGTCATGATGTCCTTTGGCCTGATGTCGTTTTCGAGCAGATGGTAGACGGCCTTGCCCACGCTCAGGCACTCGGCGCGCTTCTCCGGGCTCGTGGCGGGGTTGGAGGAGCTGTAGGGAAGGCTCATCCCCAGGGCCTCGATGGCCGAGGACATGGTGTTGGCCGTGTACATCCCCCCGCAGGCCCCGGCGCCGGGGCATGCGTGCTGGATTATGTGCCTCAGTCCTTCTTCGTCGATCTGGCCGCTGAAGAACTCCCCGTAGGCCTGGAAGGCAGAGACGACGTCGAGCTTCTTTCCGTTCAGGAACCCGGGGCTGATCGTCCCGCCGTACACCATGAGGCCCGGGCGGTTGAGCCGGCCCATCGCGATGAGGGAGCCCGGCATGTTCTTGTCGCATCCCGGGACCGTGACCACGGCGTCATACCACTGGGCGCTCACCACCGTTTCGATGGAGTCGGCGATCAGGTCCCTCGATTGGAGGGAGAATTTCATCCCCTCGGTACCCATCGAGATCCCATCGCTCACCCCGATGGTGGTGAAGATGAGCCCGACCATCTTTTTCTCGGCGTTGACGCTCTGCTTGATGAGCTTGGCCAGGTCGTTCAGGTGCATGTTGCAGGTGTTGCCCTCCCACCACATGCTGACGATGCCGACCTGGGGGCACCTCATGTCTTCCTCCCGCAGGCCGGTCCCGTACAGCATGGCCTGGGACGCCGCCTGGGAGGGGGGCTCCGTCACCCGCCGGCTGTATTTGTTCAATCGCACCGCGCGCTCCGCCATCTCGCTCGCCTCCTACGGACAATTTTCCCGGATGGGATGCGTATCGGCCGCCCGCCATTATGGCCCGGCTCGGGGGAGGAAGCTATCACACCGGGGATCCGGCCGGGGCGGCGCGGGGCGCCCCGCGCCTCACGGCCTGGGCGGCGGCCCGGCGGGCGCGGAGGGGTCGGGCGCCTTCTTCGTCTTCTCCCGCAGGGAGGGGGGGACGGGGATGAACCGGCGGGGCGGGTTTTTCGCGCCGGCCGGCTTCGGCACGCACTCCTTCCAGGGGCCCGGCCGGCGCTCCACGCCGGTGGGATAGGAGCAGGGGTCGAGGGGATCCGTCCCGTGGGCCACCTCGATGCCGTCCGTGTAGCCGTCCCCGTCGGTG
>CAYMWZ010000281.1:0-4292 GCA_964394385.1 uncultured Nitrospinaceae bacterium
AGGAGGAGCTTCACCGCCTCGCGCGAGGGGGCCCCCGGCGGGAGCGCGGCGCGCCGAGAGGGTGAGGCTCCACTCCCCCCCCTCCGGGTGGAGGTAGACCGCCCCCGCGTCGAAGGCCAGGGCCGCCCCCGCGGGGCGGGGCATCTGCACCCCCCAGGGAAGCGAGACGATCCGCTGGTCGAAGGGGACGAAGGGCTCGGCGCAGCCGCCCAGGGAGAGCAGGAGCAAAGCCCCCGGCAGAAGGCCGGCCGTCCCCAACGGCCGGCGCGGGGAGGCGGGGGCGGCCCTCACGGGTGCTTGCGGGGCGGCAGGTGGATGGCCTCGGCGTGGACGTCGTGCGCGGCCTCCATGATGGCCTCCGCCAGGGTGGGGTGGGCGTGGACCGTGGCGGCGAGGTGGGTCGCCCGGATCCGGTTGCGCATGGCCACCGCCGCCTCGTGGACGAGGTCCGCCGCGTGGGAGCCCACCACGTGAACGCCGAGGATGGCGTCGTCATTCGCATCCGCGATCACCTTCACCTCTCCCGCGATGGCCCGCTCGGCGTGCGCCTTGCCCAAGCCGCGCATCTGAAATCGCCCGACGCGCACCTCGTGCCCGGCCGCGCGCGCCTCCTGCTCGGAGAGGCCGACGACGCCCACCTCCGGATGGGTGAAGATGCCGGCGGGGATGCCGTGATAGTCCATCTGGATGTCGGCGCCCATCGCGTTCTCGGCGGCCACGATCCCCTCCGCCGAGGCGACGTGGGCGAGCATGAGGCCGCCGATGACGTCCCCCGCCGCGTACACCCCCGGGACGTTCGTCTGCATCCTCCCGTCCACCTTCACCTCGCCGTGGGGGCCCAGCGCGACGCCGACCCTCTCCAGGCCCAAGCCGTCGGTGTTCATGGTCCGCCCGACCGAGACGAGGACGAGGTCGGCCCGCAGCTCCTCGCCGCCCTCGATGCGGGCCACCATGTCCCCCCCGTCCTCCTCCACCTTGAGGATCTTCTTGCCGGTGCGGACCTTGATCTTCTGCTTCTTCATCTCCCGGTCCATGAGCTTCGAGACATCGGCGTCCCCCAGCGGGAGCACGCGGTCGAGCAGCTCCACCACCTCCACCTCGGCGCCCAGCTCGCGGTAGAGGCAGGCGAACTCGCACCCGATGACGCCCGCCCCGACGATGAGGAGCCGCTTGGGCAGTTCCTTCAAGTGGACCGCCTGATCGCTCGATATGATCCGCTTGCCGTCGATCGGAAAGGCCGGGATCTGGGCCGGGCGGGAGCCGGTCGCGATCAGGATCTTCTCGGTCCGCACCTCGGCCTCGCCCCCGGCCTTCAGGCGCACCCGGATCTGGCTCTTGCCCTCGATGACGGCGTCGCCCGCCAGGTGGTCCACCTTGTACGCCTTGAAGAGGCTCTCGATGCCGTTCACGAGCCCCGCCACGATCTTGTCCTTGCGCTCGATCATCGCGGCCAGGTCGGCGCGCACCTCGCCCTTGACCTCGATCCCGTAGTCGGAGGCGTTCTTCATGCTCCTCAACACCTCGGCGGCGGCGATGAGGCTCTTGCTGGGGATGCAGCCCCAATTGAGGCAAGTTCCCCCCAGGGCGTCGCGCTCGATCACGACGCAGCGCCCCCCGCTCTGCGCCCCCCGCACGCCCGCGACGTAGCCGGCGGGGCCGCCTCCGATCACGGCCAGGTCGTAGGTGGCGTTCCCCATGGTCCCTCTTGCTCCCGAGTGAGCGGGACTCCCCAAAACCGCGCAGCGCCATTACTCCAGGGAACCGATGGGGTGTCAAACGCCGCGCGGAGAGGGCGATTCGTTGACGGGAGGGGGGCGCTCCTCTAGGATTTTCCCTCCTCGGGAGAAGGAGGCCGCATGGCCGAGCGTGTGCTGATCACGGGGATCACGGGCTTCGCGGGCAGCCACCTGGTCGAGCACCTGCTCACCCTGCCCGGGGTCGAGATCTTCGGCATGCGCCGCTGGCGGAGCCGCACCGAGCACATCGACCACCTGAGCCACCTCGTCTCCATCGTGGAGTGCGATCTCAGGGACCAGATCTCGGTCACCCGCGCCATCGCCGAGGTGCGGCCCGAGAAGATCTTCCACCTGGCCGCCCAGAGCTTTGTCCCCACCTCCTGGCACGCGCCCGAGGAGAGCCTCCACACGAACGTCCTGGGGACGCTGCACCTCTTCGAGGCTGTTCGCCAGGCCGGCATCAACCCCTGGATCCAGGTGGCCTGCAGCAGCGAGGAGTACGGGCTGGTCCATCCCGGGGAGGTCCCGATCAAGGAGACGAACCCGCTGCGGCCCCTCTCCCCCTACGCGGTGAGCAAGGTGGGGGCCGACATGCTGGGCTACCAGTACTTCAAGAGCTTCAAGATGAAGATCGTCCGCACGCGCGCCTTCAACCACACCGGCCCCCGGCGCGGGGACGTCTTCGTCTGCAGCAACTTCGCCAAGCAGATCGCCGAGGTGGAGAAGGGCCGGCGCGAGCCCGTCATCCGGGTGGGGAACCTCGATGCCCGGCGCGACTTCACGGACGTGCGCGACGTCGCGAAGGCCTACTGGCTCTCGCTTGAGCGCTGCGAGCCCGGCGAGGTCTACAACATCTGCTCGGGCCGGAGCTGGCTCATCCGCGAGGTGCTCGACATGCTTCTCGCGCGGTCGAAAGCGAAGGTGCGCGTGGTGACCGACCCCTCCCGCCTGCGCCCCTCCGACGTTCCCATCCTGGAGGGGGACAACGCGAAGTTCCGCGAGGCCACCGGCTGGCGGCCCGAGATCCCCTTCGAGCGAACCCTCCAGGACATCCTCGACTACTGGCGGGAGCGCGTGTGAGGGTCTTCATCACGGGGATCGGGGGCTTCGCGGGGAGCCACCTGGCCGACCACCTCCTGGCCCTTGGCCACGAGGTCTCGGGGCTCATCCTCCCCGAGGCCGGGCGGGAGAACGTGGCCCACCTCGCGGGGCGCGTCGCCCTCCACGCGGGGAACCTCCTGGATTCCGCCCGCCTGAAGGAGCTCCTCCTCCGGGAGCGGCCCGAGTGGGTCTTTCACCTCGCGGCCCAGAGCTCGGTGGCCGCCTCGTGGGAAAACCCGGCGGAGACCTTCGAGGTCAACGCCGTGGGCGGGGCCCGCCTCCTCGAGGGGTGCCTGCCCCTCAAGGGCCGGGTCCGGGTGGTGATCGTCACCTCGGCCGAGATCCACGGGGAGGGAACCGCGGGGGCGCCCATCACGGAAGACTCCCCCTTCGCGCCCCCCAACCCCTACGCCGTGAGCAAGCTCGCCCTGGACCTTCTCGCGGGCCAGTTCGCCCGCGCGCGGGGGCTCGACGTGGTGCGGATGCGGCCCATGAACCATGCCGGCCCCCGCCAGGCAGCTGGCTTCGTCCTCGCCGACTTCGCCCGCCAGGTGGCCGAGATCGAGGCGGGCCTGCGGGAGCCCCTCCTGCGGGTGGGAAACACCGACGCCCGCCGGGATTTCGCGGACGTTCGCGACGTCGTGCGCGCCTACGCCCTCGCGGCCGAGCGCGGGGCGCCCGGGGAGGCCTACCTGGTCTCGTCCGGAAAGGCGCGGCGGGTGGGAGAGGCGCTCGAGATCCTGCGCTCCCTGGCCCGGAAGCCCTTCTCGGTCGAGCGCGACCGCGCCCGTCTGCGCCCGGCCGACCCCTCCTACCGGCCCGCCTCGGCGGCCAAGCTCGCCGCCCAGACCGGCTGGAGGGCGGAGATCCCCCTCGAGCAGACCCTGCGCGACACCCTGGAGCACTGGCGCGCCCGGGTGAGCAGCACCGCGGTCCCGCCCTAGAAATTAAATAAACAAATAAGCCAGCGGAACCCCTGCCTCCCAAAAGACTCTTCCGCCTTCCTCAGGAGAGAATTTTTCGGGCGATCTGAATCCAGACTTTTTTGTCGCAGAAACCCTCCCCTCATTTTCCCACAGAAAACCACAATACCTGGGGATAACTTGTGGGCAAAATCATGTATTTGGTGGATTTCGCGATTTTTCTCCTTGACATGGGCAAAACCTCTACCCTAGATTTAGTGCTACGGAGCGAGAAGAAGCCACTATATGTGACCCCACTTCTGGGGCTCTCAAGTGGGCTCGGGCGGGGAGCTTGATGGAGTCCCCGCTGCTGCCGGTCCCCGATGGTTTTGGATGGGCGGGGGATGGGGCCGGGCGGAGTTGAAGGAAGGAAGAAAAACGAATAAAATGCGAACGCATGAACTCCTCCCAAGATTTTCCCTAGACCCGATCGCCCCCCCTGAAACCAGGGAATACGGAGATCGAGAAGCATGAAGATCGCGCGGCGCTTCAC
>CAYMWZ010000282.1:0-4288 GCA_964394385.1 uncultured Nitrospinaceae bacterium
AGGGCAAGATCGTCATCGCCCGGGGCGGCGGCGGAGACGTCTTCCTCTAGAGAGGCTTCCGCGCCTCCGGTCCCCGGGGCGCGACCCGCATCTGCTCTTCCACCTTCGCCGCCGGCTCCTCCGAGCCGGCGGCGTTTCTGTTGGTTTTTCCCGGCGGGCAAGAGGGCGGCGAGCCCGGGTGGGCCCCTGGATGCCCGTTCCCTCTCCACCTCGGCGGTGCGGCGGGTGCGGCCCCGCCCGGGGGCTAGGCGATGTAGTAGTCGTAGAGCGCCTCGATCCCCACCTTGATGGAGGCGGCCAGGGGGACGGCGAGCAGGATCCCCACGAAGCCCAGGAGCTCCCCCCCGATCATGATGGCCGCGAGCACCACCACCGGATGCAACCCCACCCGCTGCCCCACCACCCGGGGGACGATGAACATCCCCCCCAGCGGGGAGATCACCGCGAAGACGGCGAGCACGGCCAGGGGGTGGAACCAGTCCTGGTGCTGGATGGCCGCGAGGGTGAGGGCGATCGGAAGTCCCACGATCCACTCCACGTAGGGGAACATGCTCACCAGCCCCGTCAGTATGCCGAGGAGGAGCCACAGGGGCACGTCCACGAGGTAGAAGCCCAGGACGTAGAGGGCCGAGAGGATGAGGCCCACGATGAGCTGGCCCTTGATGAAGAAGCCCAGGAGATCGTCCAGCCGGGCCAGGCGCTTGCGGACCTCCTCCCGGTAGTCCGAGTGGATGTAGGCGAAAAACGTCCCGGAGATCTTCTCCAGGTCCCGCAGGATGTAGAACGTCATCACGGGGATGAGGGCCAGGTAGACCAGCCCCACGACGATCGAGAGGAGCCCCCGCGTGGTCTGGATGAGGAAGCCCCCCCCCGCCCGGAGGGCCTCGAGCGGGAGCTGGCCCAGGCTGGCGAGGTTCTCGGCGATGTACTTGCGGATCTCCTCGGGGGGGCCGAGCCGCAGGCGGTCGAGGCCCGTCGCAAGCCACTGCTCCGCCACCCGGACGTAGGTCGGCAGCCGCCGGGCGAAGCTGGCGACCTGCCGCTCCACCACGGGGGCGATGCTCACCCAGAGCAGGAACAGGACCACCACCAGCCCGAGCAGGACGAGGAGCACCGCCGCCGTCCGCGGGACCCGCCGCCGCTCGAGGACTTCGATGAGGGGGTGGAGCAGGTAGGCCAGGATGAAGGAGACCACCAGGGGGGTGAGCGCCGCCCGGGCGCTCACGAGGACCCAGGTGGCCGCGAGAAGGACGAGGATGAGCCAGACCCGCTTCCACGTCAGGAGGTGCGGCGCCTCGCGCCCGTTCATCCGATGCGGGCCCTCCGCTCGATTTGGGGCTCGGGGGCGCGCGCCTTTGCCGGGGCGGGGCCTCCGGGCGTCCGGCCGCCGGCCGCGGGCGCCCCGCGCTGGGCGGTCATCCGCGCGCCCACGAAGAAGAGGTAGTGGGCCCCCGAGGCCACGGTGAACGCGCCCGTCAGGCCGAAGAGGCCGATGAGCGCCGCCGGCTGCCCCCACCCGGCCGCGGCGGCGGCCAGGGCGGCGAGCACCGAGCTCATCTGGAGGGCGGTGGTCGCCTTTCCCAGGGCCGAGGGCGCCGGGGTGATGAACCCCACCGTCATGAACAGCATGAGGCAGCCCAGGCAGAGCAGCACGTCCCGGCTCACCACCAGGATGGCCAGCCAGGCGGGAACCTGGCCGTAGGCCCCCATGAGGACGTAGGCGGCGAACATCAAGAGCTTGTCGGCGATGGGGTCGAGCATCGCCCCCAGGGCCGTCATCTCCCCCCGCCGGCGGGCGAGATGGCCGTCCACCGCGTCTGCCAGGCTGGCGAGGAGGAACGTCGCCAGCGCCGCGTCGTGCCGCCGGTAGGCGAGGGAGATGACGAAGAGGGGGATCACCAGGGCGCGCGCGAGCGTGATCTTGGTCGCCAGGGTGAGCGCGTTCGTGGCGGGGGAGGTCTTATTCACGGCGTCTCCACGCGGAGAGACAACCTTCACGGAAGGCCGGGATCATAGCACAGCTTCCCTCACCGGCTCCGCCCCCCGCCGGGGGTCTCCGGGGGGCCCCCCGCCTCGGGCGCCTGGGGCGGGGGGAAGACCCTGCGCACCTCGGGGAGGAGGGAGGCCGCCAGGTGCGCTCCCGCGAGGGAGAGCACCGTCTCGAACCCGCGCGCGCGGCCGGGGCCGAGGCGCACCTGGTTCGAGCGGATGGCGATGACCGCGCCGTCCTTCACCCTGAGGACGCGGGCGTTCGCCAGCCCGACGAAGGCCCCGTCCCTCTCCCGCTCGGCCACGGCCCGCGCCGTCACCACCAGGCGGCAGCCGCAGAGGCTCCCCAGGATGCGGGCGGCCCCCGTGTCCCCCCGGATGGCCGCCCCGATCTGGCCGGGCTGGGCGGGATCGCGCTGGGCCCGGGGGTTGACGGCGGTGTAGCCGGCCTGGGCGAAGAGGTACATGAGCCGCCGCTCGGCGGCCCCGGCCTCGCTCTGGCTGAGCTGGAGGGCGTCTTCGCTCGGGGGGGCCCCCTCGCCCAGGATGCGCTCCTCAACGAGGAAGAGCACCCGGACCTGTCCCGTCTCCGCCCGGGCCAGCCGCAACGAGCGGAGCACCTCGTCCACCGCCGGAAGGTCCACCACCGCCTCGAGCCTCACCTTCATGATCTGCCCGCCGGGGTCCACCTCGAGCCCCAAGACCCGGTAGCTGCGGATGTACTCGTGGCTGCGCCGGAGGAGGGAGCCCTCGATCTCGCTGCGGTAGAGAGAGAGGCCCCGCTCGCCCACGGACTGGCGGGCCGCGCTGAGGAGGGCGTTGCGGAAGGCGCTCTGGATGGCCCGCTCCTGGGCGCGGGCTTCGTCCTCGCGGAGGATGACCGCCTGGCCCTCCGCCTCGAACCGCGCCCCCCCGTCCTGCCCCTCCGCCCCCTCCCCGCCGGAGGCCAGGAGGGCGAGGCCGAGACCTAAGGCGAGGGCGCGCCGTCTCATCTTGGGCGCCGCCCCCTGCTCCCCCCCGCCCTCGGGCGCCGGGCCTTCGCCTTGGCCCAGGCCGCCTTGGCGGCGGGGGCCCGCGCCGCGGGGGGCTTTGCGAGGCCGGTCAAGGTCCTCAGGCGCGCCACCTCCTCCTCGGTCAGGGTGCGCAGGGCGCCGGGCGCGAGGCCCCGGGCCGTGACCCCCCCGAAGGAGCGGCGGGTGAGCTTGAGGACGGGGTGGCCCGCGGCCTCGCACATTCGCCTGATCTGGTGGTGCCTCCCCTCGCGCAGCTCGATCCGGAGCCAGGCGTTGTTCTCCGCCTTGCTGGGCAGGAGGCGCACCTTCGCCTCCTGGGGGGGCGGCCCCGGCTCCCGGAGAGAGGCGCCCCCGGCCAGTTGCGCGAGGGCGCGCTCGGAGGGCGCCCCCTTCACCTTGACCTCGTAGACGCGGGGGACCCGGTGGCGCGGGTGGGTGAGGCGGTGGGCCAGCTCCCCGTCGTTGGTGAGGAGGAGGACGCCCTCGGCGTCGAAGTCGAGCCGCCCGACCGGGAACACCCGGCGCCGCCCCGGGGGGAGGAGGTCCGCCACGGTGGGGCGGCCCTTCTCCTCCTCGTCCCGCATCGTGGTGAGGACGTTCTTGGGCTTGTGCATGACGAGGTAGACCGGAGGCTCCCGCCGGGTGATGAGCTTCCCGTTCACCTTGACGGCGTCGCGGGCGGGGTCGGCCTTGGCCCCGAGGGTGGTGATCACCTCCCCGTTCACGCTCACGCAGCCTCCGGCGATCAGGCGCTCGGCCTCCCGCCGGGAGGCCAGCCCCGCCTGGGCGATGATCTTCTGGAGGCGGACGGAAGACATGGGGCGCACCTGCTCCGGTTCCGGCGGCAGGAGAATTATAGCCTTTCGCCGAAGATGGCGGTAATCTTGGGGGATGCCCCGCAGGGCGTACGCCGTCCGTCCTTCAAGGAGAGGAGTCCGCCCTTGGCGTCCCTCACCATCGAAAGCATGGCCCCGGTCCCCGTCCGTGTCCCCCTGCCGCGGCCGCTGGCCGTCTCCACCTTCCGGCTCCCCGCGGTGGACACCTTGTGCCTGACGCTGCGCACCCGGGAGGGGCTGAGGGGGGTGGGCTGGTGCTTCGCCTTCGGGCCCGAGCGCGTGCGGGCCATGCTGGCCATGGCGCGCGACCTCTTCGGCGTCATCCTGGGGAAGGACCCCCGCGAGACCGAGGCGAACTGGCACGCCATGCGCAAGGCGGCCAGCTTCGTCGGGCGCGACGGGGTCAGCGCCATGGCCATCGCCGCCTTGGATACCGCCTGCTGGGACCTG
>CAYMWZ010000283.1:0-4259 GCA_964394385.1 uncultured Nitrospinaceae bacterium
CTTGCCCTTGCCCTCGACGATGGTGGTGTTGTCCTTGTCGATGGTGATGCGCTTGCACCGGCCGAGGTCATCGAGCGTGACGTTCTCGAGCTTGATGCCCAGGTCCTCGCTCAACATCTTGCCGCCGGCGAGGATGGCCATGTCCTCGAGCATGGCCTTCCGGCGGTCGCCGAAGCCGGGGGCCTTGACGGCCGCGCACTGGAGCGTGCCCCTGAGCTTGTTCACCACCAGGGTGGCCAGGGCCTCGCCCTCGACGTCCTCGGAGACGATGAGGAGGGGTTTCCCCATCTTGGCGATCTTCTCGAGCAGGGGGAGAAGGTCGCGCATGTTGCTGATCTTCTTCTCATGGAAGAGGAGATAGGGCTCCTCCAGCACCGCCTCCATCCGCTCGGGGTTGGTCACGAAGTAGGGGCTGAGGTACCCCCGGTCGAACTGCATCCCCTCGACGATGTCGAGGGAGGTCTCCATGGACTTGGCCTCCTCGACGGTGATCACGCCGTCCTTGCCCACCTTGTCCATGGCCTCGGCGATCAGGTCCCCGATGGTGGGGTCGCTGTTGGCCGAGATGGTGCCCACCTGGGCGATCTCGCGCTTGTCGCGGACGGGCTTGGAGAGCTTCTTCAGCTCCTCCACCACCTTCTCCACCGCCTGGTCGATGCCACGCTTGAGATCGATGGGGTTCGCCCCCGCGGTGACGTTCTTCAGGCCCTCGTGGAAGATGGACTGGGCCAGGACGGTCGCCGTCGTGGTGCCGTCGCCGGCCACGTCGGAGGTCTTGCTCGCCACCTCGTTGAGCATCTGGGCGCCCATGTTCTCGAAGTGGTCCTCGAGCTCCACCTCTTTGGCGACCGTGACGCCGTCCTTGGTCGAGGTGGGGGAGCCGAACCTCTTGTCGATGACGACGTTGCGGCCCCGGGGGCCCAGCGTTACCTTCACCGCCTTGGCCAGCTGATCGACACCCCGCTTGATCTTGGCGCGGGCCTCCTCATCAAAGATAAGTATCTTCGACATGTCTTCTCTCTCTCCTCAATCTCTGTGGGAGGCGCGCCTAGCCCAAAACGGCTAGGACGTCGTCCTCGCGCATGATCAGATAATCCTCGCCCTCGACCTTGACCTCCGTGCCCGCGTACTTGGCAAAGAGGATCCGGTCGCCCTCCTTCACCTCGACCGGCTGGCGCTTGCCGTCGTCGGTGATCTTCCCCGGGCCGGTGGCCACCACCTCGCCCTCCTGGGGCTTCTCCTTGGCGGTGTCGGGGATGATGATGCCGCCGTGCTTCTCCTCCTCCTGGTCGATCCGCTTCACCAGGATCCGGTCCTGCAGAGGCTTGATCTTGGCCTTCACCTTCACCTTCGCCATCGCTTCCTCCTCCAGAACTCCTTGTTGAGACCCGTCAACATCCCGCGGGGAACCCCCCGAACCACAACCTTCCAGCCACCCGGAAGCGCCCGGGAATTACACGAAAGTTTAGTCGATTAGACTCAGATTTTCCCGCGACTAACCTCAGTGATTCCCTATATAGGGGAAACCGCCCCTTCTGTCAACCAAAATTTAGCACTCACCCCCATGAATTGCTAACAGGCCCTCCGCCAGCCCCAAGAAACATCAGATAAATTTATCCTGAATTCAACTCATGACGAGAAACCCCTGGCCGGACGCCCCCATTGCGGGCACCCTCCGCAGGCTCCCCTCCCCGGCGGCCCGGAGGCGGCTCCCCGCCCAGGCGGATGGCGCCACCCCGCGTCGTGCGCTATCTTCCCCCCGTCCATCCCGGACCATCCCCGCCAAGGAGGCCCCCACGTGCGCTTCGACAACCTCATCCTGGAGACGGCCGGGGGCGTCGCCCTGGTCACCATCAACCGCCCCGACGTCCGGAACGCCCTGGACCGCGAGACCTGGGAGGAGCTCGCCCGGGCCGTCGAGGCCCTCGAGGGAGAGGCGGAGGCCGGCGTCATCATCCTCACGGGGGCGGGGGACAAGGCCTTCGCCGCGGGCTCGGACATCCGCCAGATCCGGGAGCGCACCCTGCTCGACGGCCTGGCCGCCCCGCCCCAGCGGGCCCTCATGCGGATCGAGGCCGCCGAGAAGCCCACCATCGCCGCCGTGAACGGCTTCGCCCTGGGCGGGGGCTGCGAGCTCGCCATGGCCTGCGACCTCAGGATCGCCAGCGAGCGCGCCCGCTTCGGCCAGCCCGAGGTGAACCTGGGCATCATCCCCGGCGCCGGCGGCACCCAGCGGCTCGTCACCCTGGTGGGCCTGGGGAAGGCCAAGGAGCTGGTGCTCACCGGGGAGATCATCGACGCCCAGGAGGCCCTGCGCATCGGCCTAGTCAACCAGGTCGTCCCCCACGAGCGCCTCCTCCCCGCCGCGCGCGAGATGGCCCAAAAGATCCTCGCCAAGGGCCCCCTCGCCGTGCGCCTCGCCAAGGTGGCGATGAACGCCCGGGCGAAGTGGGGCCAGGAGGCCGGGATGGTGGTCGAGCGCCTGGCCCAGGCCTGCCTCATGACCACCGAGGACAAGCGGGAGGGGACGGCCGCCTTCCTGGAGAAGCGCCCGCCCCGGTTCGAGGGCCGGTAGGGGCGGCCCCGCGGCTTCATCTTCTTTCAGGAGACCCCCGATGGACTTCGCCTTCGACCACGTGCACCTCATCTGCCGGGACCCCGAGGCCGTGGCGGGCTACTTCGAGCGCGTCTTCGGCGGGGAGCGCATCCTCGACGATCCCAGCTTCCACGGCGCGCCCAACATCGTGGTGCGGGTGGGGAGCGCGAAGCTCTTCGTCCGCGGGGTGCGCCCCGGGGAGAAGCCCGGCCCCGCCTCCCCGGACGCGGTGATGGGCCTCGATCACTTCTCCTTCACCGTGGAGGACACCCGCGCGGCCGCCGCCTTCGTCAAGGCCCGCGGGGCGGAGTTCATCCGCGAGCCCGCCGCGAGGGGTCTGGGGGGGCGCTGGACGGCCTTCATCCGCGGGCCCGAGGACATCCGCATCGAGCTGAGCCAGCGGACAATCTAAAAGAGAAAAGGAGCCCCCATGCCCGACCTCGCCCCCCTCGGCCGCCGCGCCGGGGAGATGCTCAAGGCGCGCCGGGAGACGATCGCCATCGCCGAGAGCTCGGCCGGGGGATTGATCGCGGCCGCCCTCCTGGCCCAGCCGGGGGCCTCGGCCTACTTCCTGGGGGGAGGGGTGCTCTACACCTACGCCTCCCGCCAGATCCTCCTGGGGCTCCCCGAGGAGGCTTTTAAGGAGGTCCGGCCCTCGACCGAGGAGTACGCCCGCCGCCTCGCCCGCTTCGCCCGCGATCGCCTGGGGGCCACCTGGGGCCTCGGCGAGCCGGGCGCCGCCGGGCCCTCGGGCAACCGCTATGGCGACCCCCCCGGCCACGCCGCAATCGCCCTCTCGGGGCCCGCCGAGCGATCCCTGACCATCGAGACCCGCAGCGCCGACCGGGAGGCCAACATGTGGGCCTTCGCCCGGGCGGCGCTGGAGATGCTGGAGGGAGCGCTGGAGGGGAGGTGACGGGGCCGATGTAAACCGGCCCTTTACATATGACGCATCCCATGTTACACTTTACCCATGATCCGGAGCTTCCGGCACAAGGGGCTGTCCAGGCTTTTCCTGGACAATGACCCGCGCGGCATCCGGCCCGACCTCCTGGACCGGTGCCGCGTCCGGCTGCGCGCCTTGCACGGCGCCCAATCCCTCCGGGAATTGAATGTGTCGGGCTTCGACTTTCACCCGCTCCGGGGGAAACCGCGGCGGTACAGCATCCACGTCAGCGGCCCCTGGTGCGTCACCTTCGAGTGGCAGGAGGGAGACGCCTGGCGGGTGGACCTGGAGCAATGTCACTAGGGAGGAGAGGGCAGATGCCGAAGCACAAGGAATACCTGGTGGACCGCGAGCCGCTGATGTCCCCCGTCCACCCGGGGGCCCTCCTGCGCCTGGACGTGCTGCCCGCCCTCAAGCTCTCGGTCAGCGCGGCGGCGCGCCAGCTCAAGGTCTCGCGCCAGACGCTCCACCGCATCCTGGCGGAGAGGACCTCCGTCACGCCCGAGATGGCGCTCAGGCTGGGGAAGTTCTGCGGGAACGGGCCGGGCCTCTGGCTCCGGATGCAGCAGGAGTACGACCTCTGGCGCGCCGCGCGGAAGATGAAGAAAGTGATCCAGAAGATTCCCAGCCACAAGGAGGCGGCGTGAGGGGGGCGCTTCAGATGTCACCCTTCTATGAAGGCCCGGGCGGTGGTCAAGATATTTCTTCGTAGACAGC
>CAYMWZ010000284.1:0-4255 GCA_964394385.1 uncultured Nitrospinaceae bacterium
GTCCAGCGATATCAACTAAATCGCCGCAGTGAGAAATGCAAAGTATTCCCGGGACATGACACTAGCATAAGGAATCCCTCCCATGTGCGCGGTGGTGCTCAAGGCCCTCGGCGGGGTGGAGAACTTCGAGAACGCCGAGTGGCCCGAGCCGCTTCCGTAAGGAGGGGGAGGTCAAGGTCCGCTCGCGGATGATCTCGGTGAACCCCACCGACTACGAGCTGCGCCGGGGGGCGGCCGGGTGAAGGTGCGGAGATCGAGAAGATGGAGATCGGCTTTTTCTTCTGGCCCTTCAGCGCGGACCTCATTCGGCGCATGGCGGCCTTTGGGGAGCGCTTCGGGTTCGACATGGTGGGGGTCGCGGACACCCCCGGCAACGCGATGGACCCTTGGGTGGCCGTGACGGTGCTCGCGCAGGCCGTGGCGCGCCCGCGCGTCGCGGTGTGCGTCACCAACCTGACCACCCGGCATCCGGCGGTCTCGGCGGCGTCGATCGCCTCCCTCGACTCGATCGCGGACGGGCGTGCGGTGCTCGGCATCGGAGCGGGTCACAGCGGCACCCGCAATTTGGGCGTGCGGAGCTCCAACGCGAGGCAGATGAGGGAGGGCGTCCGCTTCATCAAGGAGCTGCTCCGCGGCCGCCCGGCTTCTTATGAGGGGAGGACGGCCCATCTCCCGTGGGTCAAGCGCCCGCCCAAGGTGTTCCTGGCCGGCTCCCACCCTCCGACGCTGGAGGCCGCGGGCGCCGTCGCCGACGGCGCCTTCATCAACTACGGCCTGGGCGCGGA
This sequence comes from uncultured Nitrospinaceae bacterium, assembly GCA_964394385.1. GTDB lineage: Bacteria > UBA8248 > UBA8248 > UBA8248 > UBA8248 > CAYMWZ01. The sequence continues at coordinate 786 of CAYMWZ010000284.1, forward strand.
GAACGTGCGCGAGTCGGAGGGGATCGTGGCCCGAGCCGCCGCCGCGGCCGGCCGGGCTCCCTCGGAGGTCGAGGCGTGGCAGATCGCCTGCATGGACTGCAGCGAGGACGGCGAGACCTCGCGGAGGAAGATCGGGGCGATCCTGGCCTTCGTGGCTGCCTACATCATCGGCAAGGGGGACCCCGCCAAGCGGGGCGTCCCCGAGGAGTTCCGCCGGCCCCTGGTGGAGCTTCGCGAGCGCTACAGCACCCGGCCGGGGGAGGCCGACATCCGGCTCGTCGAGGAGCTCGGGCTGTTCGATTACCTTGCCCGGCGGCTTGCGGTCTGCGGGACGCCGGAGGAGTGCCTCGAGCAGGTGCGGGCGGCCCGCGCCGCCGGCGCGCGCCGCCTCATGTTCTCGGTCAGCCTGGCCGCCGACCCTCCCCGCACGGTTGAGCTCTTCGGCGAGCGGGTGCTCCCGGCGCTCCGCTCTTAACCGGTGGAGGCGCGGCCCTCATCAAAGGGAGAGGATGCCCGGGCGCTTTCACGTTGAAGAATGGGGGATCGGCGATTTCCCCGCCGGGTGATATAGATTGAGAGCCCCGCCGAGGGGCCGGGGGGAGGATTTGGCGAGCCCTATCGTCCGACCGATGGCTTTCGCGAAGGAGGGTCCGATGAAGTTGGTTCCGTGTCGGTTGTTCGCTTTGGTGGCTGCGTTTTCCCTCTCGGGATGCGCGACGTTGTTCCATGGAAGGGAGCAAATGGTTTTGGTGGACACCGTGACCGTGAAGGGGGCCGTGTGCCGCGGCGTGGACAAGGAGGGCCGGAAGTACGCCTGGGCGAACACTCCCGTGCAGGCGGAAGTCATCAAGGGGGATGGCCCCATCGCCATCACCTGCGAGGCGCCCGGCTACAAGAAGACCGACTACTCTCTCGATGGGACGGTGGCGGGGGCCACCTTTTTGAACGTCGTCACCTTGGGCCTGGGCGCCTTGGTGGACGCCGCGAGCGGCGCGTCTCAGCCCTATCCCGACGTGGTGAAGATCCTGATGGAGCCGGTGGATGGGGCTCCCGAGGCGGCCCAGGCCGCCTATCTCAAGGCGAAAAAAGAGCACGAAGAGGCCATCCGCAAGGCGAAGGCCGATGAGGAGAAGCAGATTCGGGAAGCGGCCGGGCGGTAGGCCCTCCCCCGCAGCGGGGGGAGGATCTGACCCGGGCCGCAGGTCGTGGTAGGCTTTTCTTGCGATGGGTACCCCGCTCGGCAGGCGAACATTCCTCCGGCGCGCGGGCCTCTGGGGGTTGGGCGCGGTGGCGCTGACGGGAGGCTGCGCGAAGTTGAGCCTGGGCCTCAAGGCCCCCGACCCTCCGCCCCCCGAGGCGGCGGGCCTCGTCTCCCGGGATCCGGAGTCCCTCTACTTGCCGCACGGGGGCCCGGGCCTGTGGTTCAACCCCTGGTGGCCCAACCCCGGCTCGCGCTGGAACCTCTTGTGGTGGAAGTTCCTCTACCGCAACGAGTACGCCGAGGCCCGGTCGCGTCCGCCCGAGGTGCCCGCCGTGGCGAACGCGGGGGACTATCTCGCGGATCCGGAGCGCTCGGCCTCCATCACCGCCGTGGGGCATTGCAGCTTCGTCGTGAAGGACGGCCCCGACACCCTCCTGACCGATCCCCACTTCGGCCCGCGCGCCTTCGCCTACGGCCGCCATCAGCCCGCCGGCGTTCCGGTCGAGAAAATCCCCGGGGACGCCTTCGCCGTCATCTCTCACAACCACTACGATCATCTGGACGCGTGGACGGCGGCGCGCCTGCCGAAGGGCGTGGCGTGGTACGTGCCCATGGGGCTGGGGGAGTTCGTCCGCGCGCAGGGGGCCGAGCGCGTGGTGGAGCTCGACTGGTGGCAGAGCGTCCGGCACGGCGGCTTCAAGCTCACCTGCCTGCCCGCGCAGCACTGGTCGAATCGGCTCGGGATGGCCCGCAACGCGACGCTTTGGTGCTCCTGGATGGCGGAGTCCGGGGGGCGGCGCTACTACTTTGGCGGCGACAGCGGCTACTTCCACGGCTACGCTGAGTTTGCCCGCAGGTTCGGCCCCATCGACGTGGCCATGCTCCCCGTCGGCGCCTACGCGCCGCGCTGGATGATGAGCTATCCCCACATGAACCCCGCCGAGGCCTACCAGGCCTTCCTCGACCTTAAGGCCCGCTGGATGCTCCCCATGCACTGGGGGACCTTCGATCTCACCGACGAGCCCATCGACGAGCCTCCACGCGCCCTCGCCCGCGCCGTCCGGGAGCGGGGGGGCGAGGTGGGTCGCCTCAAGCTCATGGCGGTGGGCGAGCGCTGGCTTGTGGGGTAGGAGTCGCTTCTCGCCAAGGGAGCGCGAACGGTATGCTAGAGCCCGACAGGGCTTCAACGGGAGGAGGATAAAATGCCCCTGATCCGCGTATCGCAGTTCGGCCTCTCGGCCGAGCAGAAGAAGAAAATCGCCGAGGAGATGCACGAGGTCATCGTGCGGAACACCCCGGCCCCCTCCGAGGCCGTCTGGATCATGTTCGAGGATGTGCCTCGCGAGAACTGGATGATCCATGCCACCATGCTGAGCGAGGCTCATCCCCGCGAGATTTTTGCGAGGTGATGGCGATGCCGCAAGGGAGGAGGTTGCGATGAGGTGTGAGGGAAGTGTCGGTACGCTCCGCCGGCGGGCCGCGCTCGCCGCGGGCGCGCTGCTGGTGGCGTTTCTTTGGCCGGCCGGGGCGGGGGCGGGGGCGGATGGCGGTGCGCACGGGTTTTCTTTTCTCTCCATCGACGGCAAGCCGCTCCCCCTCTCGCAGTTCCGGGGCAAGGCGCTCCTCGTCGTGAACACCGCCTCGTTCTGCGGCTTCACTCCCCAGTACACGGGTCTCCAGAAGCTCTGGGAGACCTACCGCGCGCGGGGCCTCGTCGTTTTGGGGGTCCCCTCGAACGACTTCGGGAACCAGGAGCCGGGGACCGATAAGGAGGTGAAGGAGTTCTGCGAGGTGAACTACAAGATCACCTTCCCGCTCGCCTCCAAGCAGAAGGTGAGGGGGGAGGGAGCCCATGCCTTCTACCGCTGGGCCGCGGAGCGCCTGGGAGCCGAGGCGGCGCCGCGCTGGAACTTCCACAAGTTCCTCGTCGGCCCCGACGGGGAGCTCAGGGCCTGGTTCCCGAGCGCCGTGGCGCCCGAGGACGGCCGGCTCCTTCGGGCCATCGAGGCCGCGCTGCCCCGCTGAGCGGGAGGGGTCCATGACCGACGCCAAAAAGAAGAAGGAGGAGAACCCCCCCTCCCCCGAAGAGACGCCCCTGGGGGGCGGGCTCGAGCGCGCCTTCCGCAAGCTCATCCACGAAAAGGGCCCGGCCTATCCGGGGGGGAAGGAGCCGGGGAAGAAGGAAAAAGGCGGGAGGGACTGAGGAGGTACCTCCTTCGGGAAAGGGCCGGGCGGTGAAGAAAAGAGAGTGCCACTGGTCCATCATTCT
>CAYMWZ010000285.1:0-1671 GCA_964394385.1 uncultured Nitrospinaceae bacterium
GCGGGGCGGGGTCGTCCGGGTGGGGCTCCGGGGCGGGGAGCGCGTGCTGCTGGGGGGGAAGGCCGTCACCGTCATGCGGGGAGAGCTGCTGTAGGCGCGCGGTGGGCTGGGGGGGTGGACTTTTTATCTCCTGCCACGCACCAGCGCGCATTTGCCCGCATTTGCCGTAAGTGCCTGCGCGTGGGGCGGGTATATCTTTTTCTCCCCGGGCGGCCCCTTCCCCAAGGCGGGGGAGGAGGATTGCGCCTGGGAGGGGAGTTGAAGGATGACCGCCGCTTGGAGAGAAAGCAGCCTTTTGGCGCGGCCCTCTCGGGGTGGTTCCGGGGTATTCCGGGATAAAACGGTATATTCCGGGGGGTTTTTGTATGCGCGCGAAGCCGGAATTTGGGCGGGCGTCCCCCCCTTGCGCCTTTCCCGCTGGCGCTATATAAGGGCCGACTTCGGCGCGGCTTTTTGACTTGGCGTGGTTTCCCGCTTCACCGGAGGTGTCTTCGATGCCCCCCACCTTCGACCCCCAGGCCGCGGCCGCCGAGCGTCTGAAGAGCGTCCCCTTCTCGGGCATCCGCAAGGTGTTCGACGCGGTCGCCAAGCTGGAGGCGGAGGGGCGGGACGTCATCCACTGGCAGATCGGCCGGCCCGACTTCGACACGCCCGCCCACATCAAGCGGGCGGCGGCCGAGTCGCTCAACCGGGGGGACGTCCACTACGCCCCGAGCGCGGGGATCCCCCCCCTGCGCAAGGCCATCGCCCAGCGCACGAAGATCGACACGGGGGTCGAGGTGGACCCCGAGGCCCAGGTCATCGTCATGGCGGGCGCCAACGAGGGGATCCTCGTCGCCATGCTCGCCCTCCTCAACCCGGGGGATGAGGTCCTGGTCGGCGACCCCAACTGGCACCACTACAAATCCTGCGCGGCCCTCGCGGGGGGTGTCCCCGTGGAGGTGCCCACGCGGGAGGGGGAGGGCTTCGTCCTCCGGGCCGAGGCGGTCGAGCGCCTGGTCACCCCCCGGACGAAGATGCTCGTCGTCACCTCTCCCGGCAACCCGACCGGCTGCGTGGTGCCCGAGGCCGAGCTCAAGAAGCTGGCCGCCCTCGCGGCCGAGCGGGACCTCATCGTCCTCTCGGACGAGATCTACGCCCGCATCTACTTCGGGGATGGCCCCTCGGCGCCCAGCGTCTTCTCCCAGCCGGGGATGCCCGAGCGCACCGTCATCATCAACGGCTTCTCGAAGGTCTACAGCATGGACGGCTGGCGGCTGGGCTGGACGGTGGCGAGCCCCGCGATCACCCGCCACCTCCTGAAGGTCCGCCAGTACACGACCGTCTGCGTGAACACCTTCATCCAGCACGGGGCGGCCGCGGGCCTGACCGCCGACCAGGGCCCCGTCGAGGAGATGCGCCGGGCCTTCGCCGAGCGCCGGAAGGTCATCGTCGAGGGGCTCCGGGCCATCGAGGGGGTGACCCTGGCCGAGCCGACCGGCGCCTTCTACGCCTTCCCGAACGTCAAGGCCTTTGGCGGGAGCTCGGGCGAGGTGGCCGACTACCTCCTGAACGCGCACGCCATCGCCACCGTGGACGGCGCCGTCTTCGGCCCGGGGGGCGAGGGCTACCTGCGCATCGCGTATTCGTGCTCGACCGAGGAATGCGAGCGCGGGGTGGAAAGGCTGGCCG
>CAYMWZ010000285.1:1771-4227 GCA_964394385.1 uncultured Nitrospinaceae bacterium
ATCGCGTATTCGTGCTCGACCGAGGAATGCGAGCGCGGGGTGGAAAGGCTGGCCGAAGCCTTAGAGGGGTTGAGGCGCTAGACCCGCCCGTAGTCGTCCTCTTTCCTCTCGATGTCGTCCTCGCCGAAGTAGTCCCCGCGCTGCACCTCGATGAAGACGAAGGGCACGCTCCCCTTGTTGTGCACCCTGTGCCAGGCCCCCCGGGGGATGTCCACGGCGCCCCCCGGGCCGAGGGGGAACTCCTCCTCCTCCCGCGTGATGAGGGCCCGGCCCGAGACGGCGAACCAGTGCTCGCTCCTCCGGCTGTGGCGCTGGAGGCTGATGCGCTGGCCGCCCTCCACGACGATGCGCTTGACCTTGTGGTCCGCCTCCTCGGCCAAGACCACGAAATGGCCCCAGGGGCGGCGGTCGGTCTCTCCCGCGGGCATAGGAAAGTCCCCCCTCAGGAGCGTTCCAGGCGCTCGTAGAGGAAGCCCGAAAGCCCGCCCAGGAGAAGCCAAAAGAGGGCCGATGCCGTGAGCGAGGCCGCGACGAAGGCGCGCTGGAGGGACTCGGGCACCGAGCCTCCGGTCCGGGGGGGGTGCGGCGCGCCCAGGAGGTGGGGCAGGGCGATGAGGGCCGCTCCCAGGAGCTTCCAGGCGGCGCCCCGGGCGAAGGCGATGAGGGCGAGCCCCCCGGCGGTTGAGGCGGCCGTCAGGATCCACCACGCCTGGCGGTGGCCGAGGGGAGCGGCGAGGGCGCCCGGCAGCTCGGGCGGAAGCCCCAGGGAGGGCGCCAGGTTGAAGGTCGCAAAGCCCGCCAGACCCCACAGGAGGCCCTCCTTCCAGCCGGAGCGCCCGCGCAGGGAGAAGCCCGCGGCGAGGAGGAGGCCAAAGCCTATGGCGGTGAGGGAGTTGGCGGCGGCGGTCAGGCCGACCCGGCCGGGCTCGGACCAGGGCGTCGCGGCGGGAGGCTGCTGGCCCCTGTGGGTGGCGGCGCGCGCGGGGTCCCCAAGCGGCCTGCCGCTTGGGGTGCCCTCGTAGGTCTCCGCCTGGAGGATGAGGGGAATGACGCGCAGCGACTGCGCCGCCGTGAGGGCCACGCCGGTCAGCAGGCCCGCCAGCGCGGCGGCGAAGAGGATGCGGCGGAAAGCCGCCACGGCCCAAGCCCTAGTGGCAGGGGAAGCCGAAGGCGTGCCGGGCGTCGTGGGCGGCCTCATGGATGGCTTCGGGGCCCGCGAATCCCGCGCCCGCCAGCAGCGCGACCCCGAGGAGAAGGGCGGCCAGGGCGGGCGCCGCGGCCCTCCACCCCGTAACCGTCAAGCCGGCTGCGGCGTGCTGCATGGTGACCTCGGTCTCTTGCGCCATGGTCGTCCTCTCCCGTTTGGATTCGCGGGGGCCATCCGGCGGGACGGCCCCCGCGCCGCCATTCTACCGCAGAATCAGCCCTCGATGATCGCCACGGCGCGGATCCAGGCTCCGCTCGCCCGCTCCACCTTGATGGGGAACATCGAGACGGTGAAGCCGAACTCGGGGATCTTGTCGAGGTTCACCAGCTTTTCGGCGTGGATGTACTCCCGGCGCCGGCCGAGGAAGTGGCTGCCGAAGAAGTCCTTGGTGTTCCCCTGCCGGCGGAGCTCCGCCATCTTGCTCGTGGGCATGTCGAACCCCCAGGCATCGATGCCCATCACCTTGATCCCCTGATCGATGAGCCACTCGGTGGCCTCGACGCTCACGCCGGGATGGGTTTGCTCGAAATCGGGGGCGTAGAGGTATTTGGTGGTGTGGTCCGTGCGGATGAGCACGATGTCCATGGGCTTGAGCTTGCGTCCTTTCCCCCCGAGCGTCTTCACCTTGGTCTTCATCTCGTCCGCGGTGATGTTGTGGCCGCGGGGGGCGTCGTGGAAGTCGAGCACGACGCCGTCCCCGTAGCACCACTCGAGCGGCACCAGGTCGATCGTCTTGGAGGGCTTCCCCTCGCACGTGGGGCCGTAGTGGTAGGGGGAGTCCAGGTGGGTGCCGCTGTGGGTGCTGAGGGCGGTGATGTTCTCGGTGGCGCAGTGCATGCCCTCGGGGAAGTAGCTCGGGTCCGGGAACTTGTAGACCTTGGTGCGGGTGCGGCCGAGCTCCGCGTGGGAGACGTAGTGGATGACCGCCGGGTTGTTCTCCATGGGGGCGTTTTGGAGGGGAATGCTCAGGTCCACGAATCTTCGGCCCATGACGGGATGCTCCTTCCTGGGGTTTTGGGGTCTTGGGGATCCCCGGGGCCGCGCCGGCGGGGAGCCCCCGGGCTATTCATGACTCCGCTTCCTCCGGCCTCGCCCGCGGGGCCGGGCGGCGCGCTTGGGGGGGGCGGCCCGCCCGGCGGCGCCCGCCAAGCGGAGGCCCTGCGGCACGGTGGAGGCCTTCGCGCCCCGCTTGAGGGAGGGGAAGACCTCGTGCCAGGCGGTCCGGGCCGCCTGGAGCATATAAGGCATA
>CAYMWZ010000286.1:0-4196 GCA_964394385.1 uncultured Nitrospinaceae bacterium
GCCTCCTCCCGGTAGAGGCCCAGGGCCTCCATGACGGGGGTGTCGTGGATGGAGAAGAGGACGGCCTCGCCCTCCCCGGCCGCGTGCTCGTGCCAGGCCCAGGGGTGGAGGGTGAAGATGTCGCCCGGCTCCCAGTCGAAGCGGGTGCCCTCGATGACGCTCGAGCCCCTCCCCTCGGCCACGCAGTAGACGGCGCTCGTCGTGTGCCGGTGGGCCCGGGCCCGGGCGCCGGGCTTCAGGAGCTGGATCCAGCAGCCGATGGTGGGGAGCACGGGGCCCCCCGTGGCCGGGTTCACGTAGGCCATGGCGGCGCCGTCGAAGGGGCTCTCCTCCACCCCGGCCAGGCGCCTGAGGGCGGCCCGGGTCTCCTCCCACCGGTAGATGAGGAGGGGCGAGGCCGGCCCCGCGGGCCGCCCCCCGGCCGGGCGCAGGCCCCCCGCCGCGAAGCGGGCGGCGGAGTCGCCCTGGGGCTTCCCGGGCGGCTCGGGCCGCTCCCCCAGGGGCTCGAAGAACATGGCGTCGAGCTCGGCCACGAGGGGAACGTCGAGCCCGTCCATCCAGACGATGGGCCGGTCGCTGTCGTTCCCGTGGGCGTGCCAGACCCAGGGGGGCGTCACCACGAAGTCGTTGCGGTGGAGCCTCAGCTTCTCGCCCGCGACGGTGGTGTAGGCGCCCGCCCCCTCGATGATGAAGCGGATGGCCGAGGCGGAGTGGCGGTGGGTCGGGGCGTGCTCGCCGGGCAGGATGTACTGGTAGGCGGCCCAGAGGGTCTCGGTGGCGGCCCACTTGCTCTCGAGGCCCGGGCTGACGAAGTTGAGCACGCGCCGCTCCCCGATCCCCATCGGGGCGCGCTCGCCGGCCTCCTCGACGATGGGGCGCATCTCCCTCCAGCGCCAGAGGTGGGACCTCCCCCGCGGGGAGGGGCGCGGGGTCACGTACTCCCTCAGGATCTCCCAGAGCGGGGCGAGCTGATTGGCCCTGAGCTTCTCGTAGAAGGCGAGCAGGGACGGGTCGGTCGCTTGGGTCCTGAAGCTCATGGGCTCCTCCTCTCAGCTCCGCTCGAGGCGGGCGGAGTCGAGGAACACCCGCCCGCCCGCCCGCGTGCGCCGCAGCGTCTGGACGTACCCCCCCGCCCCCGAGCGCCCCTCCACCCGGAGGGCCTCGGCGCGGCCCCTCGGCAGGCCGCGCCCGCGGAACCCCCGGTCGAGGGGGCGCCCCTCCAGCCCCGCCGGGAGGGGGAGGCCGCCGAGGGAGAGGAGGGTGGGGGCAATATCAAGGTTTCCGGTGGGGGCGTCCACCTCCACCCCCCGGGGGAAGGCGGGGCCCGAGGCGAGGAGGACGTTGTGCATCTCGTAGGGGCTCGCCGAGCCGTGGCTCCCGCCCCGGCCCTTGTTCCGGACCGAGGAGAAGCCCCAGCCGGGGAGGGCGCCCCCTCCCTCCGCGCCGGGCGGGGGGCCGTCCCCCCACTGGAAGGCCATCAGGAGGTCCGGCCCCCGCCCCCCGCCGCAGCCCGCAAGGGAGAGGGAGAAGGTGCCGGGGATCCTCCCCTCCGCCCCCCGCCCGTCCCGGGAGAAGAGCGGCCCCGCCCAGGGCTTCGCCCGCAAGAACTCGGCCACCGGGAGGAGGGGCGCGAGGCCCCTCCCCCGCGCGTAGAAGAGCGCTGCCCCCTCGCTGTGGGCGGCCTCCCATGCCGGGCCCCTGCCCGGGAGCCCCGCATCGGCCAGCTCCCGGTCGAGGTCCACCGCCTGAAGGGTTGAGAGCATCCCGTGGTCGGAGAAGACGAGGAGGTTCGTCCGCTCCCGGAGGCCCAGCCGCCCGAGCCCCTGGAGAAAGGCGCCGAGCAGGCGGTCCACGCCCCGCAGCGCGCTCAAGGGGAGAGCGCCGCCCGCCCCCGCGTGGTGCTGGGTGGTGTCGGGCTCGCTCAGATGCACGACGAGGGCGCGGGGCTTGAGGCGGGGGAGAGCATAATCCAGGGCGAACTCGAGGGCCCAGCGGCACCGCTCGAGGTCGGGCGTCCCGGAGGCGGGGAGGGGGCCGAAGGCGGACTCGGCCTCCCGGCGGAGGGCGGGCGGCCAGGACACATCCGGATGGAGGAGGGAGGCCGGGCGGCCCGCGTTCCAGAGCCAGGCCGATCCGCTCGAAGCCACGCTGATGATGGCTCCGGCCAGACCCCTCCTCGCCAGGCGCTCGAAGAGGGTGCGCCGGAGGAGGAGCCTGCCCCCGGCGGCCTCCTCCCAGAGGGCGAGCTCCGGCTGCCTCCCGGTGCTGATGGGACGGGGGGGATCGAGGTCCCGGGCGTAGAGGGCGTTGCCGGGCAGGCCGTGCTTCCTGGGGGAGACCCCCGTCACGAGGGTCGAGACGCAGACCCGCGTCGAGGTGGGGAACGTGCTCCGGTGGCGGAGAAACCTAGCGCCCCCGCGCGCGAGGGCCAGGAGGTTGGGCGTCCACTCCTCCCGGAGGCAGTCGGGCCTCAGGCCGTCGAGCTGGACGGCGATGACGGCGGGCGCTTCCACGAGGTCCCCCGGCGCTCTCCGGACAAAGAAAAGGCGGCGGGGAGCCGCGCTCCCCGCCGCCAGATGGAACTCCGTCCCTAGGCCTTGGCCGCGAACTCGGAGGGGGTGAAGGCTTCGGCCACCCCGATCATGCTGTCCCGGTTGACGAGCCGCGCGAGCTCGGCCTCGCTCATGCCTTCGGTGCCGACCGGGCGGCGCGGGAGGATGAGGTAGCGGCAGTCGGCGTTCGAGTCCACCACGATGAGCTCGACCTCCTTGGGGGGGTCGTAGCCCAGATCCCTCAGCGCCCCCCGCGGATCCACCACCGCCTTGGAGCGGTAGGGGAAGCTCTTGTACCAGGTGGGGGGCTGGCCCAGGAGCGCCCGCGGGTAGCAGGAGCAGAGGGTGCAGACCACCATGTAGTGGGTCTTCTCGGTGTTCTCGAGGACGACCAGCTTGTTGATGGAGGAGGTGTCGATCCCCATCTCGTCGCAGGCGGCCTTGGGGTCGGCCAGGAGGCGTTCCTTGAAGGCCGGATCCGCCCAGGCGCGGGCCACGACGCGGGCCCCGATCAGGGGGGTCTGGGAGTAGATCTCCTCCACGTGGCGGCGCATCTCGTCGATGGTGATCAAGCCCTTCTCGCGCAGGAGGTTCATGAGCGCGATCACGCGCACCTGGTAGTAGTCGAGGTCGTGCTCGACCCGCTCGACGGTGTCCTCCATGTAGGCGGAGTCGGACTTCATCCGGGCGTTGTGGGCCGCCGGGTCGTGGCTGTAGGGGTGATCGTCGTGATGGTGACCGTGGCCGTCGCCGTGATGGTGGTGGTGGCTCGTGGACATGGCGGACTCTCCTAGGCGGGCTCGAGCCAGTGCTCGTAGATCTCGAGCCGGAGCTTGTCCTGCTTCCGGCCGGGCTTGTGCTCCCAGAGATCGTTCAGGGGGAACTCGACCCAGTAGAGCTCCTTCAGGGGCAGCCCGTCCCCCCCGTAGGCCAGGGTCTCGGGATTCTTGTACCTGCCGAAGTAGGTGGCGACGGTGCCCGTCTTCCCCCGGACGTAGTAGGTGGTGCGGATGTGGCCGGGGGGATGGAGGTTCTTGACGCGGACCTTCTGCCCCACCTGGAACTTGGTCGCCATCGCTTCCTCAAGGGAGAGGGTGCCCCAAAAGTTTGCCCCGCCCGGGGGGCCTTGTCCAGGGGCGGGGGCAAGGCCATCCGTTATGATAGGGGAAAACCCCAAGGCGCCGCGGACCCCCCCGGCCCGCGGCCTCCGGAGGAGGAGAATGAAACCGGCCCCCAAGGCCAAGAAAGCGTGGAGGCGCCTCGCGGGGGGCGCCCTCCTGATCTTCGCCCTCCTCCCCCCGCCCGGCGGCGCGGCCGGGGCGGCGCCCGGGCCCTACCTCGGCGAGGTGCGCAAGGCGGCCGAGGGGGGAGACGCCGCCGCCCAGTTCAGCCTCGGCGTCCTGCACCTGGCGGGCCGGGGCGTCCCGAAGGATGAGGGCGAGGCCGCCCGGTGGTTCCAGCTCTCCGCCGAGCAGGGCTACCCCTTCGCCCAGAGCGTGCTGGGCGACCTGCACGCGGAGGGCCGGGGCGTCCCGCGGGACCTCCCCCTGGCGCACATGTGGCTCGCCCTGGCCGAGGATCAGGGGATGGAGGCGGCGCGGAGCAACCGGCGGGCGCTCGAGCGGAGGATGACCCCCGCCCAGC
>CAYMWZ010000287.1:0-4196 GCA_964394385.1 uncultured Nitrospinaceae bacterium
CTGGGACACGCGGCGGAATACCTGCGGGGGGACTACCCCCTCCGCCCGGTGCAGATCCTCCCTTCGGTCAACGTCGGCGGATAGTCCCCCTACCGAATCCCCAGGGGGTGTCGTTTAGACTATCTCTCATCTCGTCTTGGGTGAGGGAGGCTTTTTTCTGAAACGGGAATTCGGCCTTCCGCGTCTAGCTCGATATATTTTGAAAATTCCTTGCTGATCCCCTTGTAACGGTAAAGGCCTTTGGTATTTAACCTGGCGATTCGCACGCCCTTACGACTTAACCTTCCTGTTGGAACCGAAAACCAGATGTCCACTGCATCTCCATTTTGATGTAAATGAAGATTTGGCATGCTCATTTCCCCTTTTCCCCTCAAGCCTTTTGCCGATTCAACCTTGATGACCCCAAGGGAACTTTTGCCGCCCTTTTCTTGGACGAGCCCCCGAGTGGCCTAGCCCGATTATGAGAAAATGAGGCCGTTTTGGTCAAGCCGGGCATTTCGATGAACGCCTCGGAGCGGGCGTGCTCCTCGGAAGATGAGGCGTCGTCAACCGAGCAGCGCCTGCACCTTGGCCAGCGCCTCCGCCACACCACCCGCGCAGGGGCCTTGCCGGCGAGGCGCGCCCGCCGCGCCCGCCAGTCGAGGGACTTGACCTGATCGGCGAGGATCGCGCCCGAGACGGGGAAACCCGGAGGCAGGAGGACCTCAAAGGGGTAGCCCTTGACCTGGCCGGTGACGGGGCACATGAGCGCGAGGCGGGTGCGCTCGTTGTAGGCGCGGGGGCTGAGGATCAGGGCGGGCCGGTGGCCGGCCTGCTCGCGCCCGGCCTGGGGGTCGAAGCGGAGCCAGACAAGGTCACCGCGGTCAGGGACGTAGCCCCGGCCCCTCACCACGCCTCGCGGCCCGTGGGCGCGCCGGCCGCGATCTCCCCGTGGAGGTTCGCGGGCGTAATGCGCTTGAGGAGGGTGCGAAGGGTGTAGCGGGACCTTTTCAGGACCAGCCGGCCTTCCTCCGCCGCGATCTCAACCTCCACCCCTTCCTCCACTCCCGCCTGCTCGGCCAGGGCGCGGGGGATCCGGACGGCCAGGCTGTTGCCCCATTTGGAGACCTGCGTTTTCGCGCCCACGGGAAACCCTCCGGAAGATATACACTGTATATACAACGGCGCGGGGAAGAGGTCAAGCCCGCGAGCCCCGCCTCGGCCCCTTGATTCCCGCCCCGGGGGCGGGGAGGCCGCCTTCGTCTTCCCCTTGACCCCCCGCCGGACTTCCTCAGCCCATCACGATGGCCGCCCGGCCGGTGATGCTCCCCGCCTCGAGGCGGGCGTGCACCTTCTCGGCCTCTTCCAGCCTGTACGTCTCCGTCACGAGGGGCCAGACCTCCCGGCGGGCGCAGAGCTCAAGGGACTCGATGATCTCCTGCTTGGTGAAGGAGCGGCTGCCCATGATCTCGAGCTCCCCGGCGAGCAGCCGGCCGGCCGAGAGGCGGAAGGGCTGGGGCGTGTAGCCCCCCAGGGTGACGAGCCTTCCCCCCTTGCCCAGGGCCTCGGCGGCCGCCTCGAGGGTCGATGGCTGGGAGACGAAGTCGACGGCGACGTCCACCCCCCTCCCGCCCGTCAGCTCCCGCAGGGCCCCGGCCACGTTCTCGCGCGAGGCGTCCACGGCGGCCTCCGCGCCCACCTCGCGGCACTTGGCGAGCTTCTGTGCCGAGATGTCCACCGCGATGACGCGGGCGTGGGCCCAGCGCGCCAGCATGACCATGTGGATCCCCACCCCGCCCCCCGCTCCGAACACCGCCACGGTCTCCAGCGGGGCGATGCGGGCCCGGCGGACCACCTTGTAGGGGGTGACGATGGCGTCGCAGATGACGGCGACCTCGGCCGGGTGTCTCTTGTGGTCGAGCCCGTCGGGCACCGGGACGAAGGTCCGGGCGGGCAGCTTGATGTACTCGGCGTAGCCGCCGTCGATGTGCCGCCCGACGAAGCCGATGAGGTTGTCGCACAGAGGCTCGCGGTTCACCCGGCACCAGCGGCAGTGGCCGCAGGTGGCGTAGGCGTGGCAGGTCACGATGTCGCCCGCCTTGAGGCCCTGGACGCCGGGGCCGGTCTCGACGATCTCGCCCAGCACCTCGTGCCCGATGATGATGGGGTAGTTGACCTCCACGCGCCCCGCCCGGGCGTGATGGATGGTGAGGCCCGAGCCGCAGGCGAACACCCTGGCCACCGCCTCGCCGGGCCCGGCCTGGGGGTTGGAGCGCTCTTCCAGGACGAAGGGTTCCTTCTTGGCGCGCAGGACCATGGCTTTCATGCGGGTAGCCCCCGATGGCTGGGCCGCCTCCTGCGGGAACCCGGAGTGGACCCCGGCCGGCGGACGGCTGCGTGGCGAGGGAGAGGCTCAAGGGAATTCTATTTCTCCTCCGGCCGCTTGGCGAGCCCTCCCCGGCGGGCCCTCGGGGCTGGGCGGGGCGATTGCCCGGCGGACCGGAGGCCGGTATGATGGGGGTTCCTGAAATTCCGACCTCGGACAGCCCCGGCCGGCGGTGGGGAGGGACCTTCCCCGGCGCGGGGGCTCTCGTGGCGGAGCCTGATCGTTCGAATCCTTCATTTAAGCGGAGAAGAGCATGGAAAAGCGAAAGCTCGGCAACACCGGCCTGGAAGTGACCGTCATCGGCTTTGGCGCCATGACCATCGGCGGGACCTTCGGCCCCGTGGACGACGGCGAGAGCATCAAGGCCCTGCACGCGGCCATCGATGGGGGGATGAACTTCATCGACACCTCGGACGCCTACGGCGAGGGCAAGAGCGAGACCGTCATCGGCAAGTTCCTGAAGGAGCGCTCCGACCGGGACAAGATCCTCATCTTCACCAAGGGCGGCAACAACATGGTGACGGGCCAGTACAACTTTGATCCCCAGTACATCGGGAAGTGCCTGGAGGGCAGCCTCAAGCGCCTGGGTGTTGGGCGAATCGACCTCTACCAGCTCCACAACCCGAACGTGGACAACATGCAGGCCGAGGACAGCTACGCCCTCCTCGAGAAGGCGAAGGCCGACGGCAAGATCCGCTACTGGGGCGTCTCGGTGAATACGGTGCCCGAGTGCGAGCTGGCCGCAAAGCAGAAGAAGTCCGCCGTCATGCAGATGGAGTACAACGTCATCAGCCAGGAGGCCGCGCCGGCCTTCGAGCGCGCCAAGAAGGCGGGCTTGGGCGTCATCTCGCGCGTGCCCCTGAAGCGCGGCTTTCTCTCGGGCCGGATCGACGAGGCCTTCCAGTTCGCCGAGGGGGACCGCAGGAAGCGCATCCTCACGCCGGAGAACATCAAGAAGTTCCAGGCTCAGCTCCGGCGGGTTCAGGAGGTGGCCACGCAGCTCCGGATCTCGCCCGCGGAGGCGGCCCTCCGCTTCGTCGTGTCGAATCCCAACGTGAGCTGCGTCATCCCCGGCATCCGGTCGGCCGACCAGGCGCGCCAGAACGCCAAGTCCTCCGAGGCGCTCCCGGCCGAGGCGGTCAAGCGGCTCCAGGGGGCCTAGGCGGGGGCTCATCCGTGCCCGCGGCGGCCGAGGGGGCGCGGCGAGCGCGGCGCCAGCTCGCGGCCGTTGCCCTCTGGGCGGCCGCCTTCGCCTTCGTCGAGGCGGCGATCGTGGTCTACCTCCGCCGCATCTTCCACCCTGAGGGCTTCGCCTTCCCGCTCAAGCCGGGCGCCTACGATCCCATCCTCCCGGTCGAGGTGGCCCGCGAGGCGGCCACGATGGTCATGCTCGCCGCGGTGGGCTGGCTGGCCGGCAGGCGGGGATGGGCGCGCTTCGCCTACGTGATGGTGGCCTTCGGCGTCTGGGACATCTTCTACTACGTCTGGCTCTGGGCCGTCCTCGGCTGGCCGCCCTCGCTGGGGACCCTGGACGTCCTCTTCCTCATCCCCGTCGTGTGGGTGGGCCCCGTCTGGGCCCCCTGTGTCGTCTCCCTGGGCCTCATCGGGTGCGGCGCGGCCGTGGCCCTGCGGGTGGAGGGAGGGGGGCGCTTCGCCTTCGGCCCCTGGGGCTGGGCGCTCGCGGTGGCGGCCGGGCTCCTGATCGTCCTCTCCTTCCTCTGGCGGGGGCCCGAGGCCATGCGGGGGGAGATGCCGGGGCCGTATCCGTGGCCGGTCTTCTGGGCCGGGATGCTGCTCGGTCTGGGGACGTTCCTCTGGGCCTGGCGGCGGG
>CAYMWZ010000288.1:0-4186 GCA_964394385.1 uncultured Nitrospinaceae bacterium
GGCGAAGAAGGCGAACGCGGTGCGGACGTAGATCGTCCCCAGGGCCGCCACGCGGGCGTCCGCGGTGAGGAGGGCCATCAGGTGGGGCGCCAGCCAGACCCCCAGGAGGGTGACGAGGAGGGTGTAGGCGAGCGTCAGGAAGATGGCCTGGCCCGCCACGAGGGAGGCGCCCTCGTCGTCCCCTCCTCCCACCCGCTGGGCCACGAGGGCGCTCCCCGCGATCCGGACGCCCAGGGGGACGGCCCGGAGGAAGAAGATCGTCATGAACGAGAGCGAGGTCGCGGCCAGGTACTCCGGCCCCAGCCGCCCCACCCAGAAGATCTCGACCAGGCCGTCGATGTTCCAGGCGACCTGCTCGGCGCAGGAGGGCGCCGCCAGGCGGGTGAGCCCCCAGCCGAGGGAGCCCTTGGTGTAGTCGAAGCGCGCGCGGGCGGGGGCGCTCACGGGCCCGCCTCGCCTCTCACGAGAGGAGGCCGGGGCGCGAGGGCGGCCGGTCGGGAGCCGAGGCGGCGGCGGGCGCAGCGGCCTCCTCCATCGCGCGCATGCGGCTCCACCAGCCCCAAAGGAACCAGGCGAGGAGCGCCACCCCACCCAAGACCTGGCTCGCCGCCACCGCCGCCCAGACGCCCGCGTCCTCGAAACCCAGGGCCACGCCCAGGGCCCAGGCGCCCGGGAGGAGCACCCCCCAGCGCACGGCGCCCTCCACGATCATGGGGGGCTTCGTGTCGGCGGCGCCCTCAAAGACGCCCGAGAGCACCCGGCGCACCGCCTCGAGCCCCACCCCCAGGCCCAGCACCTGCATGCAGAGGACGCCCACGGGGACGGCCTCGCCCGCGAGCCCGAAGAATCGCACCATCCCCTCCGCCCAGAGCAAAATCCCCACCGTGACCGCCCCCATGATGAGGGCCACCCAGAGGAGCGAGACCCAGGCGGCCTGCCGGGCGCGGCCGGGGCGCCCCGCGCCGATGTTCTGGCCCACCAGGGTGCGCACCGCGCCCGAGAGCGCGAAGCCGGGCGTGCGCCCCATGTTGTTCACGCGGTTGCCCACCCCCCAGGCGGCGAGGGCGAGCGGCCCGAAGCGGGAGAGGATGGCGACCAGGACGATGTTCGCGCTCCGCTCGAAGAGCACCTGCCCCCCCGCGGGCCACCCGAGCGAGAGGAGGCGCAAGAGCGGCGCGCGCTCGAGCCGCAGGTGCGCCGGCCGGAGGTTGAGGCGCGAGCGGCCGGTGAAGAGAATCCCCATCATGATGGCGCAGCCGACCAGGCGGCCGACTCCCAGGCCCCAGCTCGCCCCCGCCAGCCCAAGCTCGGGAAGAACCCCGGCGCCGAAAATGAGGAGCGGCATGGCGGCCGCCGTGACGAGGGTGCTCGCGATCATCGGCCAGAGCGAGAGGAGGGGCTCCCCCGCCCCGCGGAAGAGGCCCGCCAGGGTGAAGATGCCGTCGGTGAAGAGGAGCGCGAAGAAGCCCGCGCGGAGGTAGAGCGTCCCCAGGCGGATGATCTCGGGGTCCGAGGAGAGCGCCTCCATGATCTCCTCCGAGAGCCAGGCCCCGAGGAGGCTCACGGGGAGGAAGTAGAGCGCCTGGAGGAGGATGGTCTGGCCGGCCAGGAGGGAGGCGCCCCCCGCGTCCCCCGCCCCGATCCGCTGGGCGACGAGGGCCTGGCCCGCGATCCGGACCCCCATCCCCCCCGAGCGCACGAAGACGTGCACCATGAAGCCGAGCGACATGGCGGCGAGGGAGGCCGCCCCGAGCCGCCCCACCCAGTAGATCTCGACGATGGTGTCGATGTTCCAGGCGATCTGCTCGAGGAAGATGGGGACGGAGAGATAGAGGAGCCCCCGGCCGATGGGCCCTTGCGTGTAGTCGTAGCGGGGCCGCGGGGCCTTGTGCCTCACGCGGGCCTCTTCGTCTGGACCGGGGAGGCGGCCTCGATCGCGCGGGGCATCCGGCGTTCCCCAAAAAAGACAAGCGCGGCGCAGCGCCGCGGCCCTCAAGTATGGGTCCGGGGAGAGGGCGCGGCAAGGGGCTGGCGCGGCGCGGCCGCCCGAGGTAGGGTCACGGGGCCGCCGCCCGGGAGGAGAGGATGCGCGCGTTCATCGAGGAAATCCTGCGCGAGGCGGGCGAGCTCGCCCGCTCCCTGGCCGAGGGGGCGCGGGGGGAGCGCAAGGAGGACAGGAGCCTCGTCAGCTCCGCCGACCGCGAGGTGGAGGCCCTGCTCCTGCGCCGCATCGCCGGGTGCCACCCCGGCGACCGGGTGATCGGGGAGGAGTCCGGGGAGGCCGAGGCGCCCCCGGGCCGGGGCGGGCGGCTCTGGGCGGTGGACCCCATCGACGGCACCAACCCCTTCCTCCGGGGGCTCCCCACCTGGGGGGTGTCGGTGGGCGTGCTCGACGGGGAGGGGCCCCTGGCCGGGGGGTTCTTCATGCCCCGCGTGGGGGAGATGTTCCTCGCCCAGCGGGGGGAGGGGGCCACCCGCAACGGCAGGCCGCTCCCGCCCCTGGCCCCCATCGAGATCGACAACCAGACGCTCTTCTTCGGCCCCTCCTCGCGCAAGCGCTTCTACAAGATCAACTTCCCGGGGAAGACGGTGGCCTTCGGCTCAGCCGCCGCCCACGTGGCCTACGCCGCGACCGGATGCGTCGTCGGGGCGCTCGTGGACCGGCCCCGCATCTGGGACATCCTGGGGCCGCTCTCGATCCTGGCCGAGGTGGGGGGCGGCGCCTTCCACCCCGACGGGCGGCCCCTGGACCTGGCCGCACTCACCTCGGGCGAGAAGGCCGACGGGCCGGTCTTTTTCGGCCTCCTGGCGAACGCCCAGAAGCTCTTCCCCATGATCGAGATCTTTGAGCGTCCGCTGTTCTAGCCCGCCCCCCCTGTGGATTTACGGGACTCCGCGATTCGTAGTATCATCCTCCCATAGCATCCGGTCCTCCCTCTCAGTCCGAGGCGGCACATGCGGACTCCTGGCTCCCCGGCGCCGGTCGGCCCGCCGGGGGGCCGCAAGCCCCCGAGCCGACGCCCCCAGAGAAGGCGCGGCTGACGCCCGGCACCGCGGGAGGGGCGCCAGCCGGCGGAAGCCGGGAGGTGGGCCATGTTCCGAATGGGAAACTTGAAGGTCTGCTTGGGGATCATCCGGAAGATCACGGGGGAGCTGACCTCGACCCTCGACGTCGAGGAGGTGCTCCAGAACATCGTCCGCCTGACGGCCGAGGCCACGGGGGTCAAGGGCTGCGCCCTCCGGCTCCTCGACGAGAAGGCGAAGCGGTTCGAGCTCTCGGCCAACTGGGGCCTCAGCCAGAAATACCTCGCCAAGGGCCCCATCGACGCCCAGCACAGCCTCGCGGCCTGCATGAAGGGCGAGATCGTCCACATCCCGGACGCGGCGGGCGACAAGCGCGTCCAGTACCCCGAGGCCGCGAAGGAGGAGGGCATCGCCTCGATGCTCTCCGTCCCGATGGTCTTGATGAACCGGGTGGTCGGCGTGCTCAGGCTCTACACCGCGGAGCCCAGGAACTTCTCGGAGGAGGAGCTCGAGTTCGTGCGGGCGCTGGCCGACCTGGGGACCCTCGCCATCGAGCACGCGCGCCTCTACTCGGGCCTCAAGGCCGACCACACCTCCCTCATCGAGGACTTCCACTCCTGGTTCGAGGCGAGCGTCTACAAGCCGCAGTGAGGGAAGTCTCCCGCTGAGGCCTTTTGGAGAATCCACCCCGCAAACCCTTCGCGAGGAGCCGCCTCGGCAGACGGAGTCGGTGGGTATGGGCAAGATGGACGCGCACCCGGGCCGCGCCTCGCTTCGAGCCCCTCGACGCAGGGCCCCCGTGCTTCGGCTCGCCTTCGCCCTCCTCTTGGCCGCCGCCTGGGCGCACGCCGCCCCCTCCGGCGCGCTGAAGCAGGTCTTCAAGGACAGCGCCCCCGCGGTTGTCCGGATCAACGTCCTCGACACCTCCGGGAAGACCCTCTCCTTCGGGAGCGGCTTCGTCGTCTCGCCCTCGGGCGTCATCGTGACGAATCACCACGTCATCAAGCCCCAGCCCGGCGCCCGCCTCTCGGTCAAGCTCCCCAGCGGGGACGCCTACGACGACGTGTGGGTGATCCACGACGACGAGCGGCGGGACTTCGCCGTGCTGCTCGTCGTCGTGGATCACCCACACGTCGTCGTAGGCGTCCCCGCTGGGGAGCTT
>CAYMWZ010000289.1:0-4173 GCA_964394385.1 uncultured Nitrospinaceae bacterium
CTGAACCGGGTCTACTGCCTCATCCGGGACGGGTTCCGCGAGATGGGCCGGGCGCCCCACTACACCGAGCTGGCGCGCGCCCTGGGGGTTTCCCCGGAGGAGGGCCGCCGGGCGCTGCACGCCTTCATGGCGACCCCCTTCCCGGGCTGGCTCCACCCCGGGACGGACTACATCGCCTCATTCGCCCCCTTCGCGAGCATCCCGACGCAGTACCGGGTGGCGGTGGAGGGCCAGCAGAAGTGGTACGCCCAGTGCGGCTTCGAGTCCCTGGCGATGTGCTGGCTCTTCCCGGGGAAGCGGGTGGAGGTGGACGCCCTCTGCCTGCACTCGGGGGCGCCCCTGCGCGTCGCGATGCGGGACGGCGAGGTCCTCTCGGCCGAGCCGGAGAGCATCTTCGGCTACGCGGGCGTGCCCTTCGCCAAGTGGCGGGCGAACCTTCCTTTCTCCTGAAGCCGGATGAACCTCTTCCGGTCGGAGGAGGACGCCCGGGCCTGGTGGGGGTTTGAACCCGGGACCGAGGAGGGGGTGATGCCCCTCGCGGACTACGCCCGGCTTTGGGGGATCGAGAACTACCGCGCCCGGGCGCGGGACGACTACCTCGCCCTGATGCCCACCCTCCAGGCCGAGCGCTGGGAGCTGCTCGAGAAGATGGGCCGGCGGAAGACCTCCTTCTGGGACCCGCCCCCGCCGCCCAAGGGCTGAGCCTCCTCAAGCCGCCCGCCGGGCGCCATGGCTGGGATTTGCCGGAGAGGGCCTGGCCCGTTTTCCTTCCTCGGGGCAAGCGATTATGCTCACCGGGTCGGGGTGAGGGGGCCCCTCCGGCGGTCGGATGGGCCTGGCACCCGGGAGGGAGCCCCATGACGGCAGAGGCGGTCGTCCGCGACCTCTCCCGCCGGGCCGAGGAGGACCTCGCCCTCTTCGGGCACCTGCTGGGCCTTTGCGGCCGGGAGCTGGCTTGCCTGGCCAGCCCCCGCCTGGAGGGGCTCGGCCCCATCCTGGAGGAGAAAGAGGCCCTCGTCCGGAAGCTCGCCCGGCGGGCGGAGGAGGCTGCCTCCCTCTGGGCGCGCCTGGAGGAGAGGGAGGGAGAGGAGGACCCCTCGCTCGGCCCCCTCCTGGCCTCCGTCGAGCGCGTGCGCGGCAAGATAGAGTCGATCCGAGAGGCCGAGGCCGAGATCGCCCGGCGGCTCTCTGACCGCAGCGGGGAGGTCCGCCGCCTGCTCGGCTCCCTGGAGCGCGGGGGGAGGGCGATGGACGCCTACCGGCCCATCCGGAACTACGCGCCGCGCTTCGTGGATCGGAAGGAATAGGGACGCCCGCCCCGCGGTTTTGGCCGTTTGAATTGGGTCCGCTCCTCCTTTAGAGTCGGTCGTGGCTTGGGATCAAAGCGAGGGGGCGCCCGGGGGCGTCCCCGCCCGCCGCACTTTTTCACGGATTCGACATCACGGAGGTAGGAAGATGGCCGGCAGCATCCTGGAGTTCACCGACCAGAATTTTGAGACCGATGTCCTCGGCTCGAACGTCCCCACCCTGGTGGACTTCTGGGCCGAGTGGTGCGCTCCGTGCAAGATGATCGCCCCCACCGTCGAGGCGCTCGCCGCGGAGTACGCCGGAAAGGTCCGCGTCGGGAAGCTCAACATCGACGAGAACCCCGCCACCCCGACCAAGTTCGGGATCCGGGGCATCCCCACCCTGATCCTCTTCAAGGGGGGAAAGCCGGTGGAGCAGGTGGTGGGCGTCCGCTCGAAGGCGGACTTGAAGGCGGCCATCGAGCGCGCCCTCTAGGGAGGCCATCCCTCCCGCATCTTCCCGAAGGAGAGAATTCTCCTTGGCCTGGTCGGGCGAGGGCACGGTCGAGGCGCTCGGCCGCCCTCTCGCCTATGTGGAGGCGGGGCCGGGGTCGGCCCATCGGCCGGTGGTCTTCGTCCACGGGGCGGGCGGGAGCCGGGAGGTCTGGCTTCGCCTCCTGAGCGACCTCGCGCGGCGTGCGCGGGGTGGCGCCGGAGCTGCCCGGCCACGGGGCGTCCCCCGGGCCTGGATGCCAAGAGGTGGGGGAGTACGCGCGCTTGGTGCGCGCCTTCATCGAGGCGCGCGGCCTGAGCGCCCCCGTTCTGGCGGGCCACTCCATGGGGGGCGCCATTGCGCTGGCCTGCGCCTTGTCGGCGCCCGGTGCGCTCGGGGGGCTGGTCCTCCTGGGGACGGGCGCCCGGCTGCGGGTCCTCGAGGCCATCCTGGAGGGCATCCTCGCCGACTTCGAAGCCACGGTGGAGGGGATCGTCGGCTATGCCTACTCCCCCGCCGCGCCTCCCGCCCTGGCCGAGGAGGGTCGGCGGCAGCTGCTGGCCTGCTCCCCCGGGGTCCTCCGGGGGGATTTTCTTGCCTGCGACGCGTTCGACGTCATGGAGCGGCTCGGGGGGCTCTCCCTGCCGACTCTCGTCCTGTGCGGGGAGGACGACTTGCTCACCCCGCCCAAATACTCCCGCTACCTTGCCGCCCGGATTCCCGGCGCGCGCCTGCGCCTCATCGAGGGGGCGGGCCACATGCTCATGCTCGAGCGGACATCCTCGGTGGGCGAGGCGATCGCCGGCTTCCTCCGGGAGCTGTGAAGGGCCGGCGGCGCCCTTCTGCCTCCTCCGTCGCCCCCGATGAACGCCCGCCCCTCGCTCCGGCTCTACGGGTTCCTGGCCGCGGGGGTCGTGGCCCTCGGCTGGTCGGCCATCCTGATCCGCCTGGCGGAGGCCCCCCCGCTGGCCATTGCCGCCTACCGCATGGCGGGGGGGGCGGTCTGCCTTCTTCCCTTTGCGGCCGGGGCGCTTGCCCCCATCTGGCGCAGCCTCTCGCGCCGGGAGCGGGCCCTTTGGGTCGGCTCCGCCTTGTTTCTCGCCCTCCACTTTGCCCTCTGGATCGAGTCCCTCCGCCACACCTCGGTGGCCAGCTCGGTGGTCCTCGTGACGACGAATCCGATCTTCGCCGGTCTGGGCGGCTGGCTCTTGCTGGGGGAGCGGGAGGGAGGGGCGTTCTGGGCGGGGGTGGCCTGCACCCTCGCGGGAGGGGTCCTCCTCGCCTGGTCGGACGCGCACAGCTGGGCGGGGAGCGGCTGGGGGAACTTTTTGGCGCTGGCGGGGGCGGCGATGGCCTCGGGCTACCTCCTCTGCGGGAGAAGCTTGAGGAGGCGGCTGCCGCTCATCCCCTACGTGACCCTCTGCTACGGGCTGAGCGGCGCTCTCCTGGCGGGGGCCGCCTGGGGGACGGGCCAGGCCCTCTCGGGCTATCCGGCGGCGACCTGGCTCCTTCTGGCGGCGATGGCGGCGGGGCCCACCCTCATCGGCCACACCGCCGTGAACTACGCCCTTGGCCACCTTCCGCCCGGCAGGGTCGCCCTCACCATCCTCGGGGAGCCGGTCGCGGCCACGGGGCTCGCCTGGTGGCTCCTGGCCGAGCCCCTCACGCCGGCGCGGGCGGCGGCGGGCGCCCTCGTCCTGGCCGGGATCGCGTGGGGCGTGCGGGCCCGGGCGCCCGCCTAGGGCCGGCCCGGCAGGGGCGATTGTTTCGTTGACTTGCCGGTTGCGTTTCGATACCTTTTTGTAGGTTCAGCCGGTATTTCTGTCGGGAAAAGCCTCGCGCTGCGGGATTTTCGCTCCGCCCGGGGTGGAGGATCCCCCATGGACGACACCCCCACGACTTCCTCCGAAAAGCTCTCCGCCGAAGAGGGTCGCCTGCATCAGCTGATCGCAGCCTCCGCCGAAGAACGCCAGCGCCTGGAGAAGCTGGTGGAGTTCGTCACGCTCAAAATGGAAGAGGTGGGGACCCGGCGCGGGGCGCTGGAGGAGGTGGAGGGGCGTCTCGGAGGCCTGGAGACCAAGGTCTCTAAGGCGGAGAAGCAGGTCGATTCTCTGACGAGGCTCGACGCCCGGATCTCCGAGTCCGAGCGCCACGTCCATCAGTTCGAGGATTTCATCCGCAAGACGAAGATGGACATCGACTCGCTCAACGTTCTCTCCGAGCACGTGATGGCCAAGACCCGGAGCCTCAACCACCAGCGCGAGATCGTCGAAAAGTCCAACGAAGAGGCCGGCAAGCTGAACGTTCTCCTGTGGGAGATGGAGTCCAAGATCAAAAACCTCCAGGAGGAGAACAAGCTCGTCAAGCGAACCGAGAAGAGCGTCGCCAAGCTCG
>CAYMWZ010000290.1:0-4153 GCA_964394385.1 uncultured Nitrospinaceae bacterium
TGATGGAGACCAGGATGGTGTCGTCCCGCAGGGCCTTCTCCACCATCTCGGACGTGGTGATGCCGTCCGTGGGAGGCTCGATGTAGGTCACCTCGAAGCCCCATGTCTCCAGCCGCTTGGCCGAGTCGATGATGGCCTTGTGCTCGATCTCCGAGGTGACGATGTGCTTGCCCTTGCTCTTGTACATCTCGGCGACGCCCTTGAGCGCCATGTTGTCGGACTCGGTCGCCCCGCTCGTGAAGATGATCTCGCGCGGGTCCGCCCCCACCACGCTGGCGATCCTCTCGCGGGCCACGTCCACGGCCTTCTCGGCCTCCCAGCCGAAGCTGTGGTTGCGGCTCGCCGCGTTGCCGAACTTGTCGTTGAAGTAGGGCAGCATCTCCTCCAGCACGCGCGGGTCGAGCGGCGTGGTGGCCTGGTAGTCCATGTAGATGGGGAATTTCAGGCTCATCTAGGCTCTCCTACTGAGGTGCCGATCATGTCCGGGAGGGTCATCCCCTCGAGCAGATCGGTCACCTTCCGCTGGATTCGCTCCATCGGCCGGAAAATGGGGCACCTCTCGTACTGGTCGCAATCCGTGGCCTCGCCCACCTGGCAGATGGCCATGGCGATGGGCCCCTCGATCGCCCGGATCACCTCGGCCACGGTGATGGACTCGGGCCTCCGGGAGAGGACGTAGCCACCCTTGGGCCCGTTCCGGGACTCCACGATCCCGCTCCGCGCCAGGATCTGCATGGTCTTGGCCAGGAGCTCGGAGGGGATGCAGTAGTGGGCCGCGATGGTCTTGGCGTTGACGGCCTCGCCCTCCTCCTGCTCGGCGAGATAGGCCAGCGCCATCAGCCCATAGTCGGTCCGCTTGGACAGCGTGAACATCCTCTCTCCCTCCGCACCGGTCCTTTCCAGCCCCTGGCCGGGGCAATACAAAGGCGACCATTTTGGTCGCCGATGAATTCTATCGTATATATAGGGCATCTATCCGCCCCTGTCAACCCGTGGGCGGAAAAATTCCCCCAAAATCCTGTCGTTTCTCCCCGGCCGCCGGGGGATGCCTCTTCCCAGGTGGAGTAATTTATATTATTTTCATTAATCTGGGGCGATCCACGGAAACTGCCCCCAAACGCCCAAAAAATTCATCCCGCCCTACCTTCCCTCGGGGGCGCCCTCCAAGGTCCATTTTCCCCCCTTGACGCGCACCATGACAAACGAGTCCAGGCCCAGGCCGTTGTGGTCGGTCTCCGAGAAATCGAAGCGGCCCGTCAGCCCGTTGTAGTGGCGGACATCCACCAGATAGCGGGGGATGCGATCCCGCCGGGTTCCTGCAACGCGCATGGCCTCGACGAGGAGCCTGAAGGCGTCGGCGGCGTGGCCCGCCACCCCGTCGGGGGCGCGCTTGTAGCGGCCCTGGAAGGCCTTGCGGAAATCCCGGATCTCCTTGAGGCCCGGCGCGTCGGCGGGGAGGATCTCGGCCGCCGAAAGGCGGGGGGCCGGAAACACCACCCCCTCGCCCGCCCGGCCACCCGCCTGGAGGTCGAGCCCGCCCGAGACGGCCGGGGCCATGTAGATCGGAAGCCTGAGGTCCAGCGCCATGCGCGCCCGGACCAGCGCCAGCTGCGAGGGCCCCCGCCCCCAGTGGACGAACGCCTCCGCCCCCCGCTCCCTCGCCCGCTCGAGGTAGGGCAGGAAATTGCGCTCGCCCGGGGCGAAGGACTCGTTCATCAGGAGGGAGATTCCCACCTCCGGCGCCTGGGCGCTCAGCTGCGCGCGGCCCTCGGCCCCGAAGGCATCCGATGAGCCGAGCACGGCCGCCCGCCGCACCCCCCGGGCGCTCATGTGGAGAAGCACGCTCCTCGCTCCCAGCCAGGCCGGCTGGGCGACCGGGAACACCCACCTCTGGGCGGGCTCGAGGAGCCCCTCGGCGGCGGCCAGGGCGAAGAGGGGGATCTGCTGCCGGCCTGCCTCGGCGGCGGCGGCGAGGGCGGCCGCGCCCTCGGCGGGGCCGAGGACGGCCACGGCCCCTCGCTCGCTCGCGAGAGCCTTCACCGCCTCGGCCGCGGCCCGGGGCTTGTCCCCGGTGTCCACCGTGACCAGGACGACCTGCCGGCCGCCCACCCCGCCCCCGGCCCGGTTGGCGCGCTCCGCCTCAAGGAGCAGGGCGTCGCGCGCCTCCCGCCCCTGGGCGGCCCCCCCGCCCGAGAGATCCAGGACAACGCCCACCACGATCGGCTCGGGCGCCTCCGCCCCCCGGGCGGAGGAAAGGAGCGCCCCCCCGGCGAGGAGCCCCGCCGCGAGGACCCGAAGCGCGAACATCCGGAGGGGATTTTTCTGCCGCATGGCGTACAATGCCCCGCGCACCGGCCCGGCGCCACCGCTAGTTATCGGCAACGCGCGAGCATGTCAAACCGACGGAAAACGAGCCCGGAGCGGCCCACGGGCCCCCGCCTGAGCCCCGCCCAGAGGAGGCGGGCGCGCGAGCGCCTCCTCGGCTGGTACGACGCGGCGAAGCGCGCCCTGCCCTGGCGGGGGGAGAGGGAACCTTACCGCATCTGGGTGTCCGAGGTCATGCTCCAGCAGACCCGGGCCGGGACGGTGGCCCCGCGCTACGCCCGCTTCCTCGCGCGCTTCCCGACGCTCACCGCCCTGGCGGACGCCCCCCTCGAGGCGGTCCTCGCCGAATGGCAGGGCCTCGGCTACTACGGCCGGGCGCGGAACCTCCACCGGGCCGCCCGGGCGGTGGCCGGGCGGCGGGGGGGCGAGCTTCCCCGCGAGCGGGAGGCGCTCCTCAAGCTCCCCGGCTTCGGGCCCTACATGGCGGGCGCGGTGGCGAGCATCGCCTTTGGCGAGCGGGCGGCCGCCCTCGACGGAAACGGCGTCCGCGTCCTCGCCCGCCTCCTCGACCTCGCCGCCCCCGCCGACGCCCCCTCGGGCCGCGCCCTCCTCGAGCGGGAGGCGGCGGCGATCGTGCCGCCCTCGCGCCCGGGGGACTTCAACCAGGCATTGATGGAACTCGGGGCGCGCGTCTGCCTCCCGAGGCGCCCCCGCTGCGCGGAGTGCCCGCTCGGGAGACTCTGCGCCGCCCGCGCCCGGGGGACGGTCGCGCTGCGGCCGGTCAAGTCAAAAAAGGCGCCGCCCCGGGCGGCCACCCTCTTCCAGTTCTGGGCCGAGCGGAAGGGAAGGCTCCTTCTGGCCCGGCGGGAAGAGGACGGCCTCTTCGGGGGCCTCTGGGAGCTCCCCGGCTGGATGGAGGAGGGCCACAAGGAGGCCCCGCGCGGGCCCGCCCTCGGGCGAAGGTGCCGGAGCCTCCTCGGCCCCGGATGGCTGCCCGGGGAGGAGCTCGCCCGCCTCGCCCGGACCCTGACCCACCGGCGGATCTTGTTCATCGTCCTCCGCGCGCATCCTCCCCTCGGGAGGCGAGCCGCTCCAACGCAAGAGGGCGAATCAGCCACATGGGCCGGGCCTGGAGAGCTTGCCGGCCTCCCCCTCTCCTCCGCCCAGCGGGCGGCGATCGCGGCGGCGCGGAAGAGACTCGGGGACAGACAAGGAAATTTGTTCGGCTAGCGGCGGGGATCTCTCCCCAGCCCCTCCGGCAGACTCTCGACGAAGGCCTTGATCTCGTCCCGGACCCTCCTGTAGTGGGCCATGGCCTCCTCCTCCGAGGCGGCGCCCTGGGCGAGCCGGGGAGGGTCGTCGAAGCCCATGTGGAGGACCTTCGCGCCCCCGGGGAAGGCGGGGCAGGTCTCGTGCGCCTGGGCGCACACCGTCACCACCCAGTCGAAGCGCTCCCCCTCCACCTCCTCCAGCGTCTTCGAGCGATGGCCCGAGATGTCCACCCCCGCCTCCCGCATGGCGCGGACGGCCCGGGGGTCGAGCCCGCGGGCCACCAGGCCCGCCGAGCGGGGCTCGACGCGGTCCCCCCGGAGGGCCCGGGCGAAGCCCTCGGCCATCTGGCTGCGGCAGGAGTTCCCGGTGCAGAGGAAGAGGACGCGTAACGGCGCGTGCGACATCTCACACCTTCAGCGCGAGCGGCTCGACGACCACGAACGTCGCATCATCGTGGGAGTGTGGAAGACCAGCGGTGTAGGCGAGGAGCTCCTCGACCGACAGGTCGGAAGCGGCGCTGCCCCATCGATCCACCCGTCTCAGGGCGCCTTCGGGA
>CAYMWZ010000291.1:0-4140 GCA_964394385.1 uncultured Nitrospinaceae bacterium
CTGGTGCGGGTCGCGGAGCATGAGCTCGCGGTCCTTGAAGGTGCCGGGCTCGCCCTCGTCGGCGTTGACGGCAAGGTACTTGGGCCCCTCGGACTGGGGCACGAAGCTCCACTTCAAGCCGCAGGGGAAGCCCGCCCCGCCGCGGCCGCGAAGGCCGGAGGACTTGACGAGCTCGATCACGTCCTTGGGCGCCACCTTGCCGAGAATCTGGCGGATGGCCTGATAGCCCCCCGTCGCCTCGTAGCCGGCGAGAGTGGCCGCTTCGGGATTCCCGAAGCGCGAGGTCACAATCTTTTCAAATACCAGGGCCATGCGCAGGTCCTCAGCCGGCTCTTCCGGCGCCCGCACCCCCTCCGGCGGGGGACGCCGCGGCGGCCGCCCGCTCGGGGGGAGGAGCCACCACGTCCGCCCCCACGGGGGGGACGTACTCGCCCTTCTCCAGGGCCGCCGCGATCTCCTCCAGCATCGCGGGGGTGACGCCTTCGAAGTAGTCCTCGTTGATCTGGAGGCAGGGCGCGCCCCCGCAGGCGCCCAGGCACTCGACCTTCTCGAGGGAGAACTTCCCGTCCGCCCGGGTGTGGCCCGCCCTGCACCCCAGGCGCTCCTCCAGGCGCCTAAGGATGGTTCCCGCGCCCAGGATGGCGCAGGAGAGGTTCGTGCACACCTGGAAGTGGTATTCCCCGACGGGGCGGGTCTTGAGCATCCCGTAAAAGCTCACAACCCCCCAGACCTCCATCGGGGAGATCTCGAAGAGGGAGGCCACGCGCTGCATGACCGCGCTCGTGACGCAGCCCGCCTGGCTCTGGGCCAGCCGCAGCGCCGGGATGAGGGCCGAGCGCTTCACCGGATACCGGTCCATGATGCGGTCGAGCTCGGCCCGGTTCTCGGGGGTGAACTCGAAGCGCTCGTCCCTGGGCGAATGGGGGAACCGGGCCCCTGGCACTGGATGCTCCCTCCCTGGCGGGCCGGCCGCTAGCGGTCGACCTCGCCGAGGACGATGTCGATGCTCCCGATGGCCGCCACCACGTCGCCCATCAGGCGGCCGGTGACGATCTCCGGGAGCGCGAACAGGTTCGAGAAGCTGGGGGCGCGCACCTTCACCTTGTAGGGCTTGGGGCTCCCATCGCTGATGATGTAGTAGCCCAGCTCTCCGCGCGGCGACTCGACCGCCTGGTACACCTCGCCAGCCGGGACGTGGTAGCCCTCGGTGAAGATCTTGAAGTGGTGGATGAGGGCCTCCATGTCGTGGGCGAGCTGCTCCTTGGGGGGAGGAACCACCTTGGGGTCGTCTGCCATGAGGGGCCCCTCGGGCATCCCCTCGAGGGCCTGCATGCAGATGCGCTGCGACTGGCGCATCTCGGCGACCCGCACGCGGTAGCGGTCGAAGACGTCGCCCCTCTTCCCGAGGGGGACCTCGAAGTCGAACTCCTCGTAGCTGCTGTAGGGCTCCTTCTTCCGGATGTCGTAGTCCACCCCGCAGGCGCGGAGCAAGGGCCCCGTCATCCCCAGGGCGATGGCCCGCTCGGCCGGGAGGGGGCACACCTCCTCGGTGCGCCGCCGGAAGATGGGGTTGTCTGTCAGCAGCTCCTCGTACTCGTCCACCCGGTCCGGGAAGCTCTCCAGGAAGCGGCGGCAGTCTGCGAAGAACTCCGGATAGGGCTTGCGGGCCACCCCTCCCACCCGGAAGTAGCTCGTCATCATCCGCACGCCCGAAACCTTTTCGAAAATCTTGAGGATCTGCTCGCGCTCGCGGAAACAGTAGAGGAAGACCGTCATAGCCCCAAGGTCCAGGCCGTGGGTGCCCAGCCACACGAGGTGGCTGTTCAGGCGGGTCAGCTCGGTGAGGAGCACCCGCAGGTAGCGGCAGCGCCGGGGCACCTCCATCCCGAGCAGCTTCTCGACCGCGAGGACGAACCCCAGGTTGTTCGAGAGGGGGGCCAGATAATCCATCCGGTCGGTCATGGGGAGCGCCTTGTTGTAGGTCTTCACCTCCATGTTCTTCTCGATTCCCGTGTGGAGGTAGCCGATGACGGGCTTGCAGGAGAGGACCGTCTCGCCCTCGAGCTCGAGCACGATCCGGAGCACGCCGTGGGTGCTCGGGTGCTGCGGACCCATGTTGAGGGTCATGGTCTCGGTGCGGATGGGACCGA
Organism: uncultured Nitrospinaceae bacterium; assembly: GCA_964394385.1. Classification (GTDB taxonomy): domain Bacteria; phylum UBA8248; class UBA8248; order UBA8248; family UBA8248; genus CAYMWZ01. The sequence continues at coordinate 2,151 of CAYMWZ010000291.1, forward strand.
GAAGGTCGGAGTCGAGCGGCGACGCTTTTTGAACCTCTTGGGCCATCGCGGCCTCCTACCCCTTCGCCTCGGGCTTGCCCTCGGGCGTCGGCCGGAAGGTGAACTCCACCGCCTCGGCGGAGACGTCGAAATCCCTGCGGTGGGGGTGGCCCTCCATGCCCTCGGGCGTCAGGACGCGCTCGAGATTCGGGTGGCCCTCGAAGAAGATCCCCACCAGGTCGTAGGCCTCGCATTCATGGGCGGCCGCCCCCGGCCAGACCCCCGAGACGCTGGGCAGGCGGGGGTCGAGGTCGTCCTCGCAGGGCACCTCAAGCCTCAGGCGCTTGGCCCGCCCGAGGTCGAGGAGGGAGTAGGTCGCCTTGAAGCGGTGGGGCGCCGGAAGCTCCAGGCAGTCCACCCCGGCCACGAAGCTGAGAAGCCTGAAGCCGCGCTCATCGCGCAGGAGGCGGGCCGCGCCGACGAGAGCCGAGGGCAGGAGCTCCACGGCGATCTGGCCGCAGTGGCTGCGGGCGGCCCGCACCGCGCCGCCAAAGCGCTCCCTGAGCGCCCGCACGTCGGCGTCGGCCTCCTCGGGCGGGCTCTCCTGGGCGGGCACGGTGTCCGTCACGTTCGCAGCCTCCTTCTCCTCGAGGCGCCGTCCCCCATCATCGGAAGAGGGGCCCGCGATCTCCCCACAAACACACCCTCCCCCCGCGCTCAGCCGCGAATCCAGGCTCCGGTCGGGGATGGGGGGCGTCGCGTCAGGGGGAGACGGCCTCGGCGCGATCCCGGTAGAGCTCTCCGGCCTCGATCTTCTTCTGAAGCTTCAGGATTCCGTCGATGAGGGTTTCCGGCCGCGGCGGGCATCCGGGCACGTAGATGTCGACCGGCACCACCTCGTCAACCCCTTGAACGAGAGCGTAGTTGTTGAAAACTCCCCCGGTGGATGCGCACGCGCCCATCGAGATCACCCACTTGGGCTCGGGCATCTGGTCGTAGATCTGGCGCAGCACGGGGGCCATCTTCCGGGACACACGGCCCGCCACGATCATCAAATCCGCCTGGCGCGGAGAGGCGCGGAACACCTCGGCCCCGAAGCGCGCGATGTCGTACTTGGAGGCCGAGGTGGACATCATCTCGATGGCGCAGCAGGCGAGGCCGAAGAGAGCGGGCCAGAGGCTGTTCTTGCGGGCCCACTTGATCACATCGGCCGCGCGGCCCAGGACGACCTGCCCCTCCAGCCTCTCCTCTAGTCCCATTCCAGGGCTCCCCGCCTCCACTCGTAGATGAGGCTGGCCACCAGGAGCCCCATGAAGGGGAGCATGACGGCGAAGCCGTAGCCCCCCATCTCCCGGAACGCCACGGCCCACGGATAGAGAAAGATGATTTCCACGTCAAAGACGATGAAGAGGATGGCCACCAGGAAGAACTTGACCGAAAAGCGGCCCCGGGCGCTCGTCTGGGGGACGATCCCGCACTCGTAGGCCATATCCTTCTCCACCGTCCGCCGGCGCCGCCCGAAGAGGAAGGTGACCGCCACATTGAGAGCCGCGAACCCGGCCGCCAGGGCGAGAAGGATGAGGATGGGCACGTACTCGCGGGGCACGGGCAACCTCCCGAAGATCCACGCATCCCTCCCCCCCTTGCAGGCGGCGGGGAGTCATGCAAAGCCTCGGGGCATCTTACGGGGGGGTGCCCAAGGTGTCAAGAATTCAGGCTCTTTGAGGGGATTTTCGGGCGTTCCCCAGTGGACCCCCCGCCGCGGGGGCGCCTCCATCCGGGGGGAGTCAGATCTTCTTGCGCCTCTCGGCCAGGGCCCTCTCCAGCGCCTCGATGTAGCGGGCAGACTCCCGGGAGTAGGGCACCACCTTGAGGTGGCGGTAGAAGGCCTCGAGGGCAGCCTCGAGATCCCCCAGGCCGATGTGGTTGAGCCCAAGGCCGAAGATGGCGCCGAAGTGGTGGGGGTTGAGGGCCAGAGTCCTCTTGCAGTCGTCGATGGACTCGCGGTAGC
>CAYMWZ010000292.1:0-4140 GCA_964394385.1 uncultured Nitrospinaceae bacterium
AGGCCTTCATGAAGAAGGGGGCCATGGTCCCCATCTTCTACCGGCACGAGGAGTACAAGAAGTTCTTGATCGCCTTCGAGAACAACCACGCGAAGGTCATGCGGGACGTCATTGGCTGGAAGCTCCGGGATGACCTGCGGATGAGATAGGGAGGGCGAGCGCGCAGCCCATGAAGCCTCCGCAGGTGACAATTCGCACGCTGGAGCTGGCCGCCGGGGCGGGCTTCATCGCCCTTGGCGTCCTGCTGATGATCGAAGCTTACTCGCTGGGCCCGGGCTGGGGGCAGAGCGGCCCCCGGCCCGGGTTTTTCCCCTTCAGCCTGGCCCTGGTGATGGCCCTGGCCGGCCTGGTGGCGGTGAGCGAGGCCTTCGCCCGCGGTCGGCGGCAGCCGTTCTTCGAGAACGCCCAGGAGGTCGACGACCTGCTGAGGGTCGGGATCCCCCTCGCCCTGGCCATCGCCTCCGTGGGCTTCCTCGGGTTCTATATCATGGCGGCCCTCTACATCGCCTTCTTCACCTGGTGGTATGGGCGCTTCCGTTGGCCCTCCGCCCTCGTGGCCGGGGCGGGCACCTCCTTCGCCCTCTTCATGCTCCTCGAGCGCGGCTTCCGGATCCCGACGCCCCGAAGCCCCTGGTACGGCACCCTCCTGCCCTTCTAAGTAAGGAGCACCGATGGAAGCCCTCCGGCTGCTTGCGCTCGGCTTCGAGACCCTCCTCCAGCCCGAGATGCTCGCCATGATGGTCCTGGGGGTCGTGGTGGGGCTCATCATCGGCGCCATCCCGGGCGTGGGGGGGACGACGGGGGTCGCCATCCTCCTCCCCGTAACCGTCTTCCTCGACCCCGCCGCCGGCCTCATCATGCTGGGCGGGATCTACTGGGGGTCCATCTTCGGCGGCTCGGTCAGCTCCATCCTCTTCGCCGTGCCGGGCAACCCCTGGTCCGTCGCCACCATGTTCGACGGCCGGCCCCTCGCCATGAAGGGGAGGGCCGGCCTGGCCCTCTCGGCGGCCTTCTCGGTCTCCATCGTGAGCGCCATCGTCTCGTCGGTCCTGTTCACGTTCCTGGCCGTCCCCTTCGCCGGCCTCGCGCTGAGGTTCGGCCCGCCGGAGCTCTTCGGGGTCCTCCTCATCGCGTTCGGAACCTTCGTCGGGCTGGGGGGGTCGCCCTTCAAGGCCCTCATCATGATGGCCGCGGGGCTCCTGCTCTCCTCGGTGGGGCTGGACGTGGTGACCGGCGAGCCGCGCCTCACCTTCGGGAGCATCACCATGCTCCAGGGGTTCCATTTCGTCCCCATCACCATCGGCCTCTATGGCGTGGGGGAGGTGCTCTACAACGCGGCCGAGCGCCACAAGATCAGGGTGGAGGAGCTGATGGCGGCCGCCCGCCTCGGCTTCGCCGACGTGGCCGAGAGCTTCCGCTGGATCGGGAGGCGCTTCGGCCTGACGATGTTCTGCACGGTGCTGGGCTTCATCGTCGGCATCCTCCCGGGCGTGGGGGCGACGCCCGCCTCCTTCATCGCCTACGGCGCAGCCCGGCGGACCTCGAAGACCCCCGAGAGCTTCGGAAAGGGCGCCCTCGAGGGGGTCATCGCCCCCGAGGCGGCCAACAACGCCGCCGCCACGGGCTCCGTGCTCCCCATGCTGGTGCTGGGCGTGCCGGGCTCCCCCACGGCGGCCATCATGATGGCAGGCGTCTTCATGTGGGGCCTGCTCCCGGGCCCCCGCCTCTTCACCGAAAACCCCGAATTCGTCTGGTCCTTCGTGGCGAGCCTCTACGTGGCGAACATCGTCGCCTTCGCCATCTCCATCTTGGCCACGCCGCTCCTGGCGGCCATCCTGCGCACCCCGTACGCGCTCCTCGCGCCCCTCATTGTGGTGCTCTCGGTCCTGGGGTCCTACGCCATCCAGAACTCGCTCCTGGACGTCTGGCTCGTGCTCATCTTCGGCGTTCTGGGCTTCGTCCTCCGCAAGCTGGACTATCCCCTGGCACCCCTGGTCGTGGCGATGGTGCTGGGCGACCCCACGGAGACGACCTTGCGCCAGAGCCTCATCATGAGCGACGGCTCACCCGGCATCTTCTTGAACATCTTCCGCCACCCTCTCGCCGGGGCCATGATGTGGACGGCCATTGCGCTCTTCCTCCTGCCGCTCTGGGCGAACGTGTTCGGGCGGGTCCGGCGCTGGATGAGCCCAGAGCCCGCAGAGGGGTAAGCCGGGCGAAGCCGACGGAAAAAAGGGGCAGCGTGGGAGCGCCGCCCCTTCTCGTCTTGTCTTCTCCCCGCGGACCCGCGGGCTCAGCCGTCCATCGCTCAGCGGAAGCCCAGGTTGAAATTCTTGTACCAGGGCTCGAACCCCTCGCGCGCCGCGCAGCGGAGGTTGTCCTCGATGTAGTCCCAGCCGCAGCCGCGCACCGAGCGCGCCGTCCAGGCGTAGCCCGCCTTCCGGGGGAGCCAACCCTCGCTCGTCCCGAAGCGGATCTTATAAGTATCCTTCTCGCGTCCCAGGATCTCGAAGCGCTCTCCCCGCCTCGCCTCGCCCAGGGTGAGGCTGCCCCCGGCCGGAACCGCGAAGACGGCGATGCGGGCCACGGCCACCTCAAAGGAGGGCTTCTCGGGGCCCTTGGGATCCGCCAGAGGCGCCTGCCGGTAGTAGAAGGCGTCGAACCAATCGGCCACCCACTCAAACACGTTTCCCGCCATCTGGAGGCAGCCGAAGGGCGAAGCCTTATCCGCGTAGGCGTCCACCTCCACCGGGCACCTCGGCCCGGAGCCGTGGTAATGCGCATGCCCGGGCGTGGGAGGCTCCTCCCCCCACGGATAGGTCCTGCCGTCGGTGCCCCGGGCCGCCTTCTCCCACTCCGCTTCGGTGGAGAGGCGCTTGCCCATCCATTTGCAGAAGGCGGCTGCCTCCTCCCAGTTCACGCTCACGACCGGCTGCCTCGGGCCCGCGAAATCGTCCTTGGCGAAGGAGGGAGGCGGCGGAAAGGCCCCGGACTCCTCAAGAAAGCGGCGATACTGCTCGTTTGTCACGCAGTGCTTGTCCATCCAGAAGGCCGAGAGCGTCACCTCCCGCTCGGGACGCTCGTCGTGGTTTCCCGCCTCCGAGCCCATCCGAAACGGCCCCGCGGGAACATGCACCATGACACCCCCCTCCGGGCCCGCCCTCTCCTGATTCTTCTCGCCCATCGCCCTCTCCAAAACTGGTGGTGCTGAGGGAAGCGCCCCAGCGTCCGCCCAAAAAACGGCCTCACGAAAAAGGACGGGGCCCTGAGGAGGGCCCCGTCCTGATTCCGGTCAACGGAGGGAGGCTTCGCCGAAAGCCCCTCACTTCTTGGTGGGGTCGCCCACCTTGAAGGGGATGACGCCCGGGACCATCCAGTCCGTCCACATCTTGTCCACCTGTTTCTGGAAGAACTCGTGGTCCTCGTCCGTGAAGTGGTGGAAGCGGCCCTGGGCCTCCAGGTACTCGCGCACCGGCTTGCGGGAGCGCTTGCCGTACACTTGGCGGGCCGAGATGCCGGTGTAGGTGAGTTCCCCGTCCCTCATCTCCCAGAGCGGGAAGAGGCCCGACTCGACGGCCAGCTCGCCCAGCTTGTGGGAGAAGAAGGGGTCATAGTCCCAGCCCTTCGGGCAGGGGTCCAGCGTGTGGATGAAGGCCGGCCCGGGCGTGGCGAGGCCCTTGCGGACCTTGTCGATCAGGTCGGCCGGATAGGAGGCATCGCCCGTCGCGATGTAGCGGCACTTGGTGTGCCCCACGGCGTAGAGGGCCGCGATGTTCTTCTTCCACCGCCGGTGCATGATCCGGAACTTCTTGCCCGGAGGGCTGAAGGTGCTGTTGGCGCCCCAGGGAGAGGAGCCCGACACCTGGATGTCCGTGTTGGCGTAGGACTCGTTGTCGTAGCAGATGATGAGGAGATTGTACTCCTCATGCATGAGCGCCGCCGAGATGGAGGAGACGCCCATGTCGACCCCGCCCCCGTCGCCGCAGAAGGCGATGACGTTGATGGGCTCCTCCTTCATCTTGCCCTTGCGCATGAGGGCGCGCAGGGCGGCCGCGGTGCCCGTGGCCGCGGAGCCCGAGGAGCCCAGCTGGGTGTGCATCCAGGGCACCACCCAGGGGGTGCTGTAGTAGGTGGTGTTGG
>CAYMWZ010000293.1:0-4139 GCA_964394385.1 uncultured Nitrospinaceae bacterium
CCTTCTCGCAGTTGAGGCAGCCGATGCAGTTCTCCTCGCCCGTCTTGAAGTCGCGCGTCAGGCCCAGGAAACCCCGGAACCGCTCGGGTGGCTCCCAGCGCTCGGTCGGATACTGGAGGGTGACCGGCTTCTTGAGCAGGTGGCGAAAGGTCGCCGCCATCCCCTTGGCGATGTCCATGAGGAAGAATCGCTTGAGCGCCCTGGAGAGTTCCATCTTGCTCCCCCGCCGCCCCTCCCCCGGTGGGAGGGCAGGCCTCAGGAGGCCGCGACGGCCTCTTTTCCCCGCTTCTTCGCCTCCGCCTGGGCCTCGAGATACTTCTCGGCCGCGACCGCCGCCGTGGTGGCGTCCCCGACGGCGTTGGTGATCTGCCGGATGAGCTGGCTGCGGCAGTCCCCCGCCACGAAGAGGCCGGGGACGCTCGACTGCATGTTCTGGTCGGTGAGGATGAAGCCGCCCTCGTCCTTCTCCACGGGGTCCTTGATGAGATCCGTGTTCGGGATGAACCCGATGAAGACGAAGAGACCGGAGGCATCGAGCTCCTTCGTCTTGCCCGTCTTGGCGTTCCGGATCCGGAGCTTCTTCATCTCCTTGCCGTCCCCCACCACCTCCTCGGCCACGTGGTCGAGGATGATCTCCGCCTTGGGGTTGGCCTTCAATTTGTCCACCAGGATGGCATGGGCCCGGAATCGGTCGCGGCGGTGGATGAGGTAGACCTTCGTGCCATACTTCGTGAGGAACTGCCCCTCCTCGACGGCGCTGTTCCCGCCCCCGACGACGGTGATCACCTCATCCTGGAAAAACGCCCCGTCGCAGAGCGCGCAGTAGCTCACCCCCTTGCCCGCGTACTCCTTCTCGCCGGGGATCTCCAGCTTCCGGGGATAGCCGCCGGGGGTGTAGATGACCGCCCCGCAGCGGTACTCGCCCTCCCCGGTCTTGACGACGAAATCCTCGCCGTCTTTCCGGACCTCGGTGACCTCCTCCATCTCGATCTTGAGGCCGAACTTCATGGCGTGGTCGGCGAACTTCTGGGCCAGCTCCTGGCCCCCGACGAGCTCAAAGCCCGGGTAGTCCTCCACGTACTCGGTGTTGAGGATCTCCCCGCCGGGCGCTAGCTTCTCGAAGCAGACGACGTTCAGCTTAGAGCGCGCGGCGTAGAGGCCCGCGGTCAGCCCCGCCGGGCCCGCGCCGACGATGATGATGTCAAAGTCTCTTTGGCTCAACATGAACTCCTTCACGGATTTGCACGGGCGCGCCCGCGCGAAGCGAAGTCATCAACCGCCGGATCTTAACACCCCGCCTCCCGCCCTGCCAACCCCGAGGGGCCCCTCGACCGCGCCGGCCGCGCAGCGGGGCTTCGCATCTCTCCTCGCCGCTCGCCTCCCCGCGCGCAGCGGTCCTCAGAAAGTCCCCGGCGGGCCGACGGGCCCGCTAGGATGAGGGCTCCAGGGCTTCCAGGATGGGGCACTCGGCGAGGGGGGCCTCGCCCCGGCAGGCGGAGGCGAGCGCCTCGAGCTCGCGCTTGACCGTGCGCAGGGAGCGGATCTTCTCCTCGATCTCGGCCACCTTGTGCTCCGCCTGGAGCTGGACGTCGCGGCAGCGGGCGCCGTCCTCCAGCCTGAGCTCGAGAAGCTCGCGAATCTCCTCGAGCGAAAACCCGAGCCGCTGGGCCCGCTTGATGGTGCGGATGCGCCGCGCGACGCCGGCGGGATAGACCCGGAAGGCGCCCCGGCGCGCCGCGGGCCGCTCGATCAGGCCCCGGCGCTCGTAGTAGCGGACGGTCTCGACGTTCACGCCCGCCTGCCGGGCCACCTCGCCGATGGTGGGCGGGCGGCCCGAGGGTTTCTTCGCCCGCGCCATCCGCCGCCTCCTTCTGCCGCCCCGGCCCGGTTCCCCCCGCCGGAGCCACCCTCCATTTTGATGGCCCGGAAGAGGCTTGGCAAGGCGCCCGGCGGGGGCCGCTGTCATCCGCGGGGCTCTTGCGGCTCCCCGGCGGAGGGCGCCGGCCTGGAGCGCACGAGCCGCATCCCCCAGGCCAGGAAGCCGGCGAACAGCCCGGTCATGATGCCAAACACCCACACGGGATGATCGGTGAAATAGACGCCCAGGGCCGTCCCCCCCAGCAGGGCGAAATAGATGGGAAAATGGCAAGGGCAGGCCAGGAAGGCGGCGGCGAGCAGGACCTTTTCCGCGAACGAGCGTTCAGGCATCTATCCGCCCCCTTTCTTCCCCTGCAACGGGTGAACAAACGCTCCTGTACGCTGCCGATTCAGGCATCCACCTCGGGGGAATCGGGACGAAGCTCGTACACCTCAACGGGCTGGCCGACATTTTTCAGCTCGAATCGCCCCACATAGGCGCTTCCGAAAAAACGCTTCGTACGCTGCCACGTCTCTTTCGCCGCCCAGGTTTTTCCCCGGGGGGCAATGGCGGCGAGACGGGCGGCGACGTTGGCGACCGGTCCGCTCGCCGTGTATGTGGCCCGCACCTCGCGCCTCCCTCGGAATTCCATCACGCCCAGAGAGGCGGCCCCGGAATTGATGCCGGCGTGGACGGCCAGCTCCTGGCATTCCTCCCCCCAGCAAGCCGCGAAATTTTCCGTCCGGCCATGAATAACGGAGGCGGCGCGGACGGCGGCGCGCGCGTGTTCTCTCGGCCCTCCATCGAGAAAAAGGATCATCAGCCCGTCCCCCGCCGTCTCGTTGATCACCCCGCCAAGCTCATGCACCTCATCGATGAACGAGGAAAAGTATCCCTCGATCAATTCCTGCATCCGCGGAGGGGTCAGCAGCTCACAAAGCCGCGTGCACCCGGCGATGTCCATGAAGAGGACGCTCAAGTCGCGGCTCTGCCGTTCGAGCATGGGCCGAAACGGATCCCCGGCAATCGCCTCACGGACAACGGAGGGAACGAACCGCCTGAGGGCATCGAGCTCCGCCTTCAGCCTCCGGATCTGCGCGTCTTTCGCGAGGCTTTTCGCCGCGCCCGCCGTTTCTTCATTCAAAGCCATACGACGATCCTCTCAGGGGTCAGGCCATCCAAACGGGCGTTCGGTCGATGGAAGCAACATGTCCGGAGAGGCTCTCCTTCCCGCCACAGTGCCCTCCTGCCGCGTGAGCAGCCTGCATTCGGAGCGCGCACGGGAAAAAGCGAGACTTCCACCGCGAATCCCACGCGTCAGCGGTCTTCTTCCTTGCGGCGGGTGAACAGCAGGAAAGCTGCGGCGGCGAGTAGGACTGCGCCCCCGAGAACGGCCCAAAGATTTTCGCCGAAAAAACCGACAACCGCAGCTCCACCCCCTCCCACCAAGAGAACGGGCCCTGCGCAGCAGAGCGTCATCAGGCCCAGAGCCGTCAGCAACCCGAGGGGGGACTGGTCTCCATCATTGCCCACCTTGCTTCCTCCAAATTTCCAAGGCGCCCTACCGGCCCCGAGAACCGGGGATGGCCCGCAGGCTCCGCCAGGCGGCGGTCCGGCGCAGCACGGCCGCCGAGGCGAGCAGCGCCAGAAGGAGGGCCCCGCCACCGATGAGGGACCACCGCCGGGCCGACTCCATCGAATCTCCGATCAGGGTGAAGGCCGCGGCGGCGGGGAGCATGCCCGCGAAGGTGGCGAGCCCGAACGCCCCCGGGCGCATGGAGGTCAGCCCCGCCGCGTAGCTCACGAAGTCGTAGGAGACGACCGGAAACAGCCGCAGCACGAGCACCCCCCAGGCGCCGTAGCGCTCGATGATGGCGTCCACCCGGGACAGGGCGGCCCCCCGCACCCTCCGCTCCAGGAAGGGCCTCCCGAGCCAGCGCGTCAGGTAGAACGCCACAAAGGCGGCCACGAGAGCCGAGGAGCACGTGAGCAAGAAACCGTAGACGGCCCCGAAGGCCATCGCGTTCGCCACGGCGAGCACGAAGGCGGGCAAGGGCGCGATCAGGGTCTGGAGAACCATGAGGGAGGCCGAGACGGCGGGAGCCCACCACCCGAAGGAGAGGATGAACAGCTTGAGGGGCCGGACGTCCCCGCTCAGCATGAGGGAGGCGACCCCCCACAGCCCGCCCCGAAGGCCCGGGTGCGCCGCATAGGCCAGGCCGGCCGCGGCGAGGAGGAGGAGCAGGACCAGCCACCGCCGCCAAAGGCGCGGCGAAGGGTC
>CAYMWZ010000294.1:0-4121 GCA_964394385.1 uncultured Nitrospinaceae bacterium
GGCCGCGGGGGCGCTCCCGGGGGGGGATGTCCTCCTCGAGGGGCTCGACATGGCCGACCCCCAGGGGGACAAGGCCATCCTCGCCATGGCCGCCGAGATGGGGGCCGAGGTGAGCGAGGAGGGGGGCGCCCTCCGCGTGCGCGGCCGGGCCCTGCGGGGGGGCGAGTTCGACCTCAACGCCACGCCCGACCTGCTCCCCGTCATGGCCGTCCTGGGCGCCTTCGCCGAGGGAGAGACCCGGCTCCTGAACGTGCCCCAGGCGCGCATCAAGGAGACCGACCGCATCGCCGCCATGCGCGAGGTGATCGAGGCCCTGGGAGGCGCGGCGCGGGAGCTGCCGGACGGGCTCGTCGTGGCCGGGAGCGGCCTCCGGGGGGGCCGGGCCCCGGGCTTCGGCGACCATCGCGTGGTCATGGCGGCCGCCGTGGCGGGCCTCGCCGCCCCCCGCGGGGTGGAGGTCGACACGGCCGAGGCGATGGCGGTGACGTTCCCCGACTTCTGCGAGCGCATGCGGGCCCTGGGCACCCGCATCGAGACCGCGCGGGACGGATAGATGCCCATCTACGAGTACGCGTGCAAGGCGTGCGGGTTCATCTCCGGCCACCTCGTCCTCAAGCCCGCCGACCGCCGCCGCCTCGCCTGCCGGAGCTGCGGGGGGAGGCGCCTGAGGAAGGTGATGTCGCGCTTCAGCGCCCACAAGACCGAATCCCAGCGCCTGGCCGAGTTCGACCCGGGGAGGCCCCAGGGCGAGTCCTTCTACCGGGACGACCGCAACATTGGCCTCTGGGCGCAGAAGCGGGCCCGGGAGCTGGGCCTCGACCTGGGCGACTCCTTCCAGGAGACGATCGAGAAGGGCCGGACGAAGAAGATCCTGGACAACCTCTGAGGACCTCGTGGCCCCCGCCCCCGCCATGAGCGAAGCCCTCCGCCGCGAGGCGGAGCCCCTCTGGAAGACGATCCACGCCCACCCCTTCGTGCGGGGGATCGGGGACGGCACCCTCCCTCAGGAGCGCTTCCGCTTCTACATGCGCCAGGACTACATCTTCCTCATCGAGTACAGCCGCGTCATCGCGCTGGCCGCCGCCAAGGCGCCGCGCCTGGGGGAGATGGGCCGCTTCGCCGACCTCCTGAACGCCACCCTCAACACCGAGATGGACCTCCACAGGGGCTTCGCCCAAAAGTTCGGGATCTCCCGCCGGGAGCTCGAGGCCACCCGCCCCGCCCCCTCCTGCCGGGCCTACACGGACTACCTCTTGGAGGCCGCCTGGTCGGGCACCTTCGGCGAAGTCGCCGCCGCCATGCTCCCTTGCCAGTGGGACTACGCCCTCATCGGCCAAGAACTCGCCGCGCAGGGCGCGCCCAGGGACGCCCCCCTCTACGCCGAGTGGATCGCGATGTACGCCTCGGAAGAGTTCGGGAGGCTCGCCGCCTGGCTCCGGGAAATCCTGGACGCCGCCGCCGCCGAGGCGGGCCCCGCCGAGCGCGAGCGCATGCGCGGGCACTTCATGGCCTGCACGCGCTACGAGTATTTGTTCTGGGACATGAGCTGGAAGATGGAGGAGTGGCCGGTGTGAGCGGCCGCCCCCGCTGCCCCTGGGCGGAGGCGGATCCACTGCTCGCCCGCTACCACGACGAGGAGTGGGGGGTCCCCGTCCCGGGCGACGCCGCCCACTTCGAGCGGCTCTCCTTGGAGGTCTTCCAGGCGGGCCTCTCCTGGCGGACCATCCTCCACAAGCGGGCGGCCTTCCGGCGCGCCTTCGGCCGCTTCTCCCCCCGCCGGGTGGCCGCCTTCACCGAGGCCGACGTGCGGAGGCTCCTCGGGGACGCGGGCATCGTGCGGAACCGGAAGAAGATCGAGGCCACGATCGAGAACGCCCGGCGCCTCCTCGCCCTCTCGAAGGCGCACGGCTCCTTCGCGCGCTGGCTGGCCTCCCTGCCCGGCGGGCGGAGGGAGCTCTGCCGCGCCCTGCGGGACGCCTTCCGCTTCATGGGCCCCAAGATCGCCGGGAGCTACCTGGAGAGCGTGGGGAGGGTGCCCCCCCGGCACCACCCCCGGTGCTGGCGGGCGAAAAGAGGGGCTTGAGTCCGGACGCCCGGAAGGGTAACGTGCCCCGGACCCGATCCCCCGCGGCCGGGCCGCGCCGCCGGAGGCGCTGAGGAAGCCGTGACCCTCTTTTCTCTCTTGCTGAACGAGCTCAAGGAATTCATGGACGCGGCCGCCCCCGTCGCGGCCCAGGCCGTCCTGGTCTACCTGATCGTCCGCTTCGCCCTGGCCGTGGCGAACGTCATCGTGGAACTCACCTTCGTCGTCCCCCAAGCCAACGCCAACCGCGCGGCCCGCCCGGAGGGCGCCCCCGCGCCGCCCGGCCTGCCCGCGATCGCCGGCCCACCCGGCCAGCTCCCCGCGGGGCCGCCTCAGGCGGGCATTCCCGAGCGGGCCACCAGCTCCTGACGGGCCTCTAGATTCACTTCTTGAGGAGATTCGAGCCGGCCTCCCGCGCGGCGGGAGGGGCGGCCGCCCCCGCGGGCCATCCGGGCCCCTCTCCGGCCGGGGGGAACGCCACCCCGCGGAGATGCCCTCCCAGCTGGCGGACGTAGGGGATGGCCCGGGCGCCCTCGCCCGGGGCGGGGAAGAGCGCCGGATCGTAGGCCTCGAGCGCCGCGGCCGCCGCGGCGGCGAGGAACACCCCCTTCGCGGCCCCGACCAGGCCCCCTCCGGCGCGATCCGCCGGGCCCATCGGGGCGGGGCGGGCGATGAAGCACACGAGCCTCCCGGCGAGCCCGGCGGCGGCCCACACCGCGAGGAAGGTGAGTGCGCGCGAGGCCACCCCGAGCCAGCCGGGGTCGGCGGCCCAGGCGCGGAGCTGCGCCTCGGCGAAGCCGCTGTGGTGGACGGCGGCCCAGAAGGCCGCCCCCAGGGCGATGAGGGAGAAGAGCTCCCGCAGCGTCCCCCGGAGGAGGCCCCGGAGGAAGAAGAAGCCCACGAAGGCGAGGAGAAAGATGTCCGCGGGAGAGGGCGCGCTCATGGGGATCGGATGACTTCGTGCGGGCGGGGGAGGACGTCTTGACGGGCGGAGCGGCCCCATTCTATCACAGCTTCTCCTTCCACATCACCAGGGCGTCCTCCCCGTTGTCCGGGTAGTAGCGCCGCCGCATGGCGATCCCCGTGAAGCCCCACTTCTCGTAGAGGGCGATCGCCGCCGCGTTGCCCGCCCGCACCTCGAGGGTGGCCCGGGCCGCCCCGCGGGCGCGGGCGTCCTCGAGCATGCCCTTGAGCAGGAACTCCCCCACCCCCCGGCGGCGGGCGGCGGGCGCCACGGCCAAGTTCGTGATGTGGCACTCATCCGCCACCTCCCACCAGCAGGCGTAGCCCAAGAGGGCCTCCCCCCCCTCCCCGCCGGGAGGCGCCCCCTCCGCGACGATGAGGTGGGAGCTCGGGATCTCCTCCAGCTCCCGGCGGAAGGCGGCCTGGGACCAGGGCAGCGAGAAGGAGAGCCGCTCGATGACGGCGACCCTCTCCAGATCCTCCCTTCGCATGGGGCGCAGCCTGAGCCCCCCCGCGGGGGGCGCCCCCCGCAGGACCTCCCCGCCCTCCGGCTGGCTCCTCGGCACCGCCACCGCCCGGCCCTCCCGGGGGGATTCTATCACCCTCTCCCTTCCGGTCCGCCCGGCGGGGGACTATAATGCGCCCTTCCCGACCGGCCCGCGGCCCGGGCTCCGCATCGGCGTCATCTCGCGCATCTTGGGAGGCACATCATGGGAGCGACCCTCACCTACCTGGGGCACTCGAGCTTCATCGCCAAGACCGGAGGGGGGAAGACCCTCTACATCGACCCCTGGCTCGAGGGGAACCCCCGCTGCCCCAAGAACCTCCAGGCCCCCCAGCGGGCCGACCTCATCTGCGTCACCCACGGCCACTTCGACCACATCTCGGGCGTCATCCCCGTCTTCAAGCAGGGGGCCTGCCCCCTGGCCGGGCCCTACGAGCTGGTGAACCTCCTCGGCGAGGCGGGCGGCATGGGGGACAAGGCGAACGGGATGGGCAAGGGGGGCACGGTGGACTTCGGCGGGATCCAGGTCACCCTGACCCACGCCATGCACAGCTCGAGCCACGCCGCGCC
>CAYMWZ010000295.1:0-2218 GCA_964394385.1 uncultured Nitrospinaceae bacterium
TCCTCGACGGCACGGGCTCCGGCGACGCGGTCAAGGTGATGTCGGCCGGCTCCTATGAGTTCGGCTTCGCCGACTTCGGCTCCCTCCTCATGGGCCGCCTGCGCGGGGCGAACGTCAAGGCCGTCATGGGCATCCTGCAGCAAGGAGGGGGCGCCTTCCTCTACATGGAGGATTCGCGCATCCGCTCCTTCAAGGACCTCAAGGGGAAGACTATCTCCATGTCCCCCGGCGGCTCCGAGGACGCGGTCGTACGCGCCGTGATGGCCAAGAACGGCCTGCGTATGGAGGACGTCAAGTGGCAGTATATGCCCGGAATGGGCAAGGTCTTCGCCGTGCTGGGCGGCAAGGCCGACGCGACGGGAACGCTGTGGAACAAGATGGTGCCCCTGATGGAGACCAAGTCGGGCAAGAAGGTGGGCTACCTCTCGTTCGCGTCTCACGGGGCGAACCTGCTCCACAAGGGCATCTTCGTCAACACCGGCTATCTGGCGCAGAACAAGGACACCGTCGGCCGCTTCGTCCGCGCGACCCAGAAGGCCTGGCTCGACGCCGCGAAGAATCCCGAGGCGGCGGTGGACGCCTTCCTCAGGGTTTTCCCGAAGCAGAAGAAGGACAAGCCCATGTTCATGCGGGTAATGCAGCTTACCCTCACCATGACAGGCACGCCGCACACCAAGGGCAAGCCCTTCGGCTGGATGAGCGCTGAGGACTGGGGGTCGTCCCAGAAGGTGCTCGTGGACTATACCCCCGGACTCGAGGGCAAGGCGCTTCCGGTCAGCGAGTTCTATACGAACGAGTTGATTCCGCGCTGAAGCGGGGAGGAGGCGGTTCATCCCTCATGCGGAAGGCTATCGAGATCGAGGGGCTCCGGGTCGTCTACCCGTCGAAGGCGGGGTCTGTCAACGCCCTGGAGGGCATCGACCTCGTGGCCGAGGACGGAGAGTTCCTCTCCGTCCTCGGCCCCAGTGGTTGTGGCAAGAGCACCCTGTTGAAGGCCGTCGCGGGCCTGCTTTCCCTCCGGCGGGGGAGCATCAAGGTGTACGATGAGCTGGTTCGCGGGCCCACGCCCAACGTGGGCATCGTCTTCCAGAACGCTGTTTTGATGAACTGGCGCACCGTGCTCAAGAACATCATGCTTCAGGTTGAGGTGCGCGGCCTGGACCGTGAGACCTACCGGCGCCGTGCTCTTGAGCTCATCAAGTTGGTGGGAATCGAGGGTTTCGACAACCATTATCCTTTTCAGCTCTCGGGCGGAATGCAGCAGCGCGTCTCAATCTGCCGGGCCCTCATCCATGACCCTCCGCTCCTGCTGATGGATGAGCCCTTCGGTTCCCTCGACGCCCTCACCCGCGAGACCATGAACCTGGAGCTACAGCGGATCTGGCTAGAGAGCCGCAAGACAGTCTTGTTCATCACGCACAGCATTCCGGAGGCCGTGTTCCTAGCCGACCGCGTGGTCGTGCTCTCGGAGCGCCCGGGGCGAGTTCGGGCGGTGGTGCGCGTTGACCTCCCCCGCCCGCGCGACTTGTCCACCATGGAGCACCCCGAGTTCGTCGGCATGGTCGGCCGCCTCCGGCGAGAGCTTCAATCGGCCGGGAGGCTGGACTGAGGAAGAGAGGCCCGCCTTCCGGGTGCGCGACGCCGCGTGGTATTCTCTGTGACAGGAGAAGCGCTTCGTTGTCGTTGAGGAGAGACCAGGATGAAGACCATGATCGAGCACGTCGCCCTCCGGGTGACCGACGTGGATCGCTCCATCGCCTTCTACCGCGACGTCATGGGTCTCAAGCCCGTGGGGCGGCGCAAGATCGCGGGCGGCGAGATCGACCAGGTGGTCTTCCGGGTGGGGGAGGGCGTCCTCGTCCTCTTCCACAGCCCCAACTTCGAGAAGGCGGACGAGGTTCTCGATTTCGACAGCCGGCAGATCTCGGCGCACCTCTCCGGGCGCGGCGGCCGCAAGTGGCGCGGCGGGATGGATCACATCGCGTTTTGCATGAGCGAGGAGGACTATCGCGCCGTCCTGCGGCGCCTGAAGGAGCACGGCTACAAGGTTCACCGCGGCGAGGAGAAGAACCTGGGCGCCTTCGGCGTGGGCTACGCCACCTACTTCTACGACCCGGACAACATCGAGGTCGAGATCAAGCGCTACGACGACCCCCCCGAGCAGCCGGGGCCCGAGTGGTACGCGTCGGGCAAGGCGCTGGAGGCCCGCGGGCGCGCC
>CAYMWZ010000295.1:2318-4096 GCA_964394385.1 uncultured Nitrospinaceae bacterium
TTTACCCTCTCTCCAGCGCCAGCGCGGCCGAGTTGATGCAGTAGCGGAGCCCCGTGGGCGGGGGCCCGTCCGGGAAGACGTGGCCCAGGTGGGCGTCGCAGGCCGCGCAGAGGACCTCCACCCGGACCATCCCGTGGCTCCGGTCCTCCCGCGCCGCGACGTTCTCGGGGACGGCGGGAATCCAGAAGCTCGGCCAGCCCGTGCCCGAGTCGAATTTCTCGGTCGAGCGGAAGAGCTCCGCCCCGCAGCAGGCGCACCGGTAGAGACCCTCCTCGTGGCAGTCCCAGTACTCGCCCGTGAAGGCCCGCTCCGTGTCGCCCCCTCGGGTGACGCGGTACTGCTCGGGGGTGAGCTGCTTGCGCCACTCGGCGTCGGGCTTGGTGACCTTGGGGGGCACGGCGGAACTCCCTCGGCGCTGTCGGAATGGCCTTGCGGCCCAGTATGAGGAGAAACCGGGCTGGAGTCCAGCCTTGGCTCTTTTGCCGGGCGCGGCATCCTCGTTCGAGATCGACAGGAGTTGCTCCTGCGCAGCGGTGTCACGGCGTGGGGGGCCGCGGGGCGAGATCAGGCGGGGGCGTATCCGGTTGTCAGGTGAATCGCCCTCTCACGGCTCTCTCCCCAGGTCGGCGAGAACCTGGTGCATGACGCCCTCGAACTCCGGCCGCCTCTCCGGGGGCACGCGGAGGGAGAGGCCGACGGCCCAAGTGGAGGGGATGGCTTCGTTTTGGTGGACCCAGGCCACCCGCACTTCGCATTCATCGTACTTCTTCCCCTTGAGCTCGATCGTGCAATAGAAGGTGTCCCCCGGCTCGGGCTTCTCGGGGACCACCACCCTGAAACCCCCCATGCTGATGTCCTGGGGGTCAAGCATGAACTCGGCCAGCTCGGGCGCCTCGATCAGGACGGGAAACAGGACAAAGTTGATGGGATAGCGGGGAAACCGGCGCTTGTCGGAAGCGGTGGGCATGGGAGGATCCCCAACGGCTGGACCCGGAACGCGGGTTCCCGCGGCCGCCAAATTTTGGCTTATCGTATCAAGGAATATACCAGCTTCCCGGGCCTTGGCAAACCCCGCCCGTCGGCGCTCAACGGGGGGCGGCCGTCTCCTCCCCGTCGACGAGGAGGCTGTCCACGCGATCGGGGTAGAAGCAAATGAGGCCCCGGATCTTGGGGCATTCGGGGATGGGCTCCTCGTAGCTCCAGGCGATGTCCTGTACCCTCTGCCCGCCGGCCCGGGCGCTCCAGTAGGAGGCAATCCCCTTGTAGGGGCAGCGCGTGCGGGTCTCGCTCGGGGCAAGGAGGTCCATGCGGACATCCTCCTTGGGGATGTAGTAGCGCGCGGGGAGCCCGGTCTCGAAGAGGATCCGGGGGCGGCGGGTTTCGGCGAGGGTCTCGCTCGCCAGCGCCACTCGCACGTGGCGGGAGCTTTGGAGGACGTCCACCCGCTTGTAGGGATCGCGCGGGTGGAGGAAGGCTTCCTCCTCCTCTTCGTACCAGGCGTCCGCCTTGTCCCAGTAAAAGGCGAGGTGGGCCCGGACGGAGGCGGCCTCCCCCAGCGCCTCCTCGTAGCTCCAGACGGCGTTCTCGGCGGTCCGGCCCCCGGCCGCGAGCGTCCAGTAGGACGCATCTCCCTTGTGGGGTCAGTGCGTGGAGTGCGTGGTCCGGTGCAGGAGGTCTATGCGCACGTCCTCCCGCGGGAAGTAGTAGACCGGCCGGTGGCCGCGCTCGAGCATGAGCCTGGCACGCTTGCTCTCGGCGACGGTCTCCCCGGCAAAGAG
>CAYMWZ010000296.1:0-4073 GCA_964394385.1 uncultured Nitrospinaceae bacterium
CCTCCTTGACACCTCGGGCGCCTTTTTCAATACTGCGCCCATCGAAGCTCCATCCCAGCGAAGGGAACCGCGGCAGAGCCTTCCCCGCGCAGGCGGGCGGGGCTTTCCCCTTCGCCCGAAGGGGTTCGGCCTCCGGGAGGCCCGGCGTGGAAATTTCCCTCACCATCAACGGCGAACCCCGGCACTTCGACGTCGAGCCCCGCACCCTGCTCGTGCACCTGCTCCGGGACGAGGCCGGGCTCACGGGCACCCACATCGCCTGCGAAACCTCCGTCTGCGGGGCCTGCACGGTCCTCCTCGGCGGACGGGCCGTCAAAAGCTGCACCCTCCTCGCCGTCCAAGCCGAGGACTCCGAGGTGACGACCATCGAGGGCCTCGCACGGGGAGGGCGCTTGCATCCCCTGCAGGAGCAGTTCTGGGAGAAGCACGGCCTCCAGTGCGGCTACTGCACCCCGGGCATGATCCTCGCCGCCCACGAGCTTCTGGAGCGCAACCCCGAGCCGACCGAGGAAGAGATCCGGCACGGGATCGAAGGGAACATCTGCCGCTGCACGGGCTATCAGCACATCGTGGACGCCATCCAGGCGGCCGCGGCGGCGATGGCAAAGAAATAACTCCCCCTTCCCCGCCTCGCCCCCCGAGCGGAGGGGCGGCGGGGAAGGCCGAGGTGGCGAGACATGGCCAAGGCTCCCGAGGCGCCCAAGTTCATCGGCTCCCCCATCAAGCGGAGGGACGACCCCCGGCTCATCCAGGGCCGCGCCCGCTACGTGGACGACTTCCAGCTGCCGGGCACCCTCCACCTCGCCTTCGTCCGAAGCCCCTACGGCCACGCCTCCATCCGCAAGATCGACGCCTCGCGCGCGCGGGGGGCGCCTGGCGTCGCGGCCGTCTATACCGCCGCCGACCTCGCGGGCAAGGTGGGCCCCGTCCCGGTGGCGGGCCTGGTCCCGGACGCCAAGGTGCCCGTCCAGCCCGTCCTCGCCGAGCGGCGGGCGCTCTTCGCGGGGGAGCCCGTGGCCGCCGTGGTGGCCGACACGCGCTACCGAGCGCGCGACGCGGCCGACCTCATCGAGGTGGACTACCAGGCACTCGACGCGGTCGTGGACATGGAGAAGGCCCTCGCGCCCGGGGCCCCCAAGGTGCACGAGGCGTTCCCTGACAACGTGGCCTTCCGCTGGGGGATCTCGGGCGGGGACGCCGCTGCGGGCCTCAAGGCCGCCGACCTCGTGGTGAAGCAGAAGATGGTGAACGCCCGGGTCGCCCCCCTCGCCCTCGAGCCCCGAGGCGTCCTGGCCCACTACCTCCCCGGGGAGGACAAGATGACGATCTGGTCCTCCACCCAGGTGCCCCACAAGCTCCGCACCCTCCTCGCCCAGCAGATCGGGATGGCCGAGAACCGCATCCGCGTCATCGCCCCCGAGGTGGGGGGAGGCTTCGGGAGCAAGCTCAACGTCTACCGCGAGGAGGCCCTCGCCGCCCACCTCTCGCGGGCGCTGGGCCGGCCCGTCAAGTGGATCGAGAGCCGCTCGGAGAATTTCCTGGCCACCATCCACGGCCGGGGCCAGGTGGGCGAGGTGGAGATGGGCCTGAAGCGGGACGGCACCGTGACGGCCCTGCGCTACAGCGTCCTGGCCGACTGCGGCGCCTACTACCAGCTCCTCACGGTGGCCATCTTCACCCTGACGGGGCTCATGCTGCCGGGGCCCTACAAGATCCCCAACATCGAGATGCAGGTGACCGGCGTCTTCACGAACAAGATGGCCACGGACGCCTACCGGGGGGCCGGCCGGCCGGAGGCCACCTACATCCTCGAGCGGATGATGGACCTCGCCGCGGCCGAGCTCGGGATGGACCCGGCCGAGATCCGGCGCAAGAACTTCCCGGCCAAATCGGAGTTCCCCTTCAAGACATCGGCGGGCCTCCTCTACGACAGCGGCGACTACGCCTCGGCCCTGGACAAGGCGCTCCAGAAGGCCGACTACGCCGGTATGCGCCGCCGGCAGGAGGCCGCCCGCAAGGAGGGAAAGTGCCTGGGAGTCGGTCTCTCCACCTACGTCGAGATCTGCGGCATGGGGCCATCGGCCGCCATGGGCGGCCAGGGCTGGGAGAGCGCCCGCGTCCGCGTGGAGCCCACCGGGAAGGTGACGGTCTTCTCGGGCGCCTCGCCCCACGGCCAGGGGCAGGAGACCTCCTTCGCCCAGATCGCGGCCGAGGGGCTCGGCGTCGCGGTCGAGGACGTGGAGGTGATCCACGGGGACACGGACGTGGTCCCCTACGGCGTGGGCACCTTCGGGAGCCGGGGGACGGTGGTGGGGGGCTCCGCCGTCGTCTACGCCCGGGACAAGGTGCGAAGCAAGATGGCCCGCTTCGCCGCCATGAAGTTCGAGGCGGACCCGGGCGACATCGCCTTCGCCGGAGGAAAAGTCTTCGTGCGAAGCGCGCCGGAGAAATCGGCCCCCTTCGCCGAGGTCGCCAAGCTGGCCTACGACGCCATTAAGCTCCCGCCCGGCACGGAGCCGGGGCTCGAGGAGACCCACTTCTTCGAGCCGGGGAATTTCACCTTCCCCTTCGGCGCCCACGTGGTGCTGGCCGAGGTGGACCCCGAGACGGGGGAGGTCAGGATCCTGCGCTACGTGGCGGTGGACGACGTCGGGAACATGATCAACCCCCTCCTCGTGCACGGCCAGATCCACGGCGGGATCGCCCAGGGGGTGGGACAGGCGCTCGAGGAGGAGATGATCTACGGGGAGGGCGGCCAGCCCTTGAACGCCTCCCTCATGCACTACGCCCTCCCCAAGGCGAACCGCCTGCCCCGCTTCGAGCTCGACCACACCGTCACCACCACCGACGTCAACCCTCTGGGCGCCAAGGGGGTGGGCGAGGCCGGCACCATCGGCTCAACGCCCGCGGTGGTGAACGCCGTCCTGGACGCGCTCGCCCCCTTCGGGGTGCGGCACGTGGACATGCCCTTGCGGCCCGAGCGGATCTGGCGCGCGGCGGCCGGAAAGAGGGCCTGAGATGATCCCCGCCCCCTTCGACTACCGCCGGGCCGCGACCCTGGAGGAGGCGGTCGCGCTGCTCCAAGAGCACGGCGAGGAGGCGAAGCTCCTCTCGGGAGGCCACAGCCTCCTGCCCATCCTCAAGGCCCGGCTTGCCCGCCCTGCCCTGCTGATCGACATCGGCCGAATCCCGGGGCTCTCGGGAATCTCGCGGGAGGAGGGCGCCCTCCGCATCGGGGCGCTCACCACCCACCGCGAGATCGAGGCCTCTCCCCTGGTGCGGGAGGCGTGCCCCCTCCTCGCCGAGGCGGCCGAGCGGATCGGGGACGTTCAGGTGCGCAACCGAGGGACGATCGGCGGGAGCCTCGCCCACGCCGATCCCGCGGCCGACTACCCCGCCGCCGCGCTGGCGCTGGAGGCCGAGGTGTCGGCCACGGGGCCCAAGGGGGCGCGCACGATCCCGGCGGAGAAGTTCTTCACCGGCCCGCTCGAGACGGCCCTGGGGCCGACCGAGATCCTCGCCTCCCTCCGCGTACCCCTGCCCCGCGCCCGGAGCGGCGGGGCCTACCTCAAGGCGGCCCAGCAGGCGAGCGGCTTCGCCGTCTGCGGCGTGGCGGCCCTCCTCACCCTGGCCCCGAACGGGACGGTGGCCTCCGCCCGTGTGGGCGTGACCGGGGTGGCGGCGCCCGCCTATAGGGCCAAGGGGGTGGAGGAGACCCTCGCGGGTAAGAGCCTCTCCGCGGAGAACATCAAGGCCGCCGCCGCCCGCGCGGCCGAGGGCGTTGCGCCGCTCGACGACTTCTACGCCTCGGCCGAGTTCCGGGCCCACCTGGCGCGGGTGTACACCGAGCGGGCGCTCAAAGAGGCCGCCCGGCGCGCGGGGGCGTAGGGCCCGCCCGCCGATACCCGGCAGGCCACCCCGAAGGAGAACCCATCCGTGCCGGGGAGCAAATCCCTGGTTCCCTCTGTGCCCTGGGTGGCGCGGGAAACCGCCCGCCTCGTCTCCTTCCTCCACGCGCTGGACGAGGAGGCCTGGCGGCGGCCCAGCTTCTGCCCGGGCTGGACGGCGGCCCA
>CAYMWZ010000297.1:0-4047 GCA_964394385.1 uncultured Nitrospinaceae bacterium
AAAGGGCGCGGCCATTGCTGCATCCCCAATCCAGCTGGGCGCGATGACGGCATGGCGGCCCTCCTTTCCCCCCGGCTGAGAAGCCATCGCACTCTCCCGGACGGCCTCCCCCGCCCCAGCAACAAAATCCCTCGGGGCTCCTCCAACCGCCCATTTTTCAACGCTATCAATCGATGGAGGCACCGTCAACGAGACCCCCCCACGTCCGCAAGAAGGGGACGTTGGACTTTGCATTCGGGCGAGCCCTCATATAGGGTGAGGTCGCGCCGCCGAATGGGCTTTCGCTCGGGGAACCCTTTGAAAAAGCTCCACCGCTACATCCTGGGCGAAATTCTCGTCTACTTCCTCCTCTGTGTGTTCCTGCTCACCTTCGTCCTTCTCCTCAACCGGGTCTTCCAGCTCACCGAACTGGTGGTGACCAAGGGAGTTCCCCTGGCCATCGTGGGCAAGCTCCTTCTTACCATCATCCCCGTGCTTCTGCTCGCTACCCTCCCGATGTCGGTCCTCATCGCCTGCATCCTGGCCTTCAGCCGCCTCTCGAACGACAGCGAGTTCATCGCCATGACGGCATCTGGGATGAGCCTCTACTCCCAGCTCCTTCCGGTGGGTGCAGTGGGTTTCCTCTCCGCCGCACTGAGCACCGTTCTCATGATCTATGGCCTGCCTTGGAGCCAGCGGGCGACGGAGGCCCTGACTGCGGAACTCCTGAGTGGCCGGGTCGCCGCCTTCGAGATCCGCCAACAGGTGTTCAACGACAGCTTCGACGGCATCGTGATTTACGTGCACAAGGTCACTGGTCAGAACCGCATGATGGAGGGAATCCTCATCTCCGACTCGCGCGACCCTGAAAATCCGCAGGTGATCTTCGCCGACCGCGGCATGCTGGTGAGCGAACCGGTGACCCGCAAGCTCGTTCTGCATCTGATCCGGGGAACCCTGCACCGGGTGGGCGAGGACCATCGGGCAGGGGAGAAGCCCGCCGGTCCGGCCCAGGCGCCTCCCTCCTCCTCGCCCGAGGAGGACCGGTATCAAGTCGCCCGCTTCGCCACCTACGACCTCAACCTCGACCTCACCCAATCCATTGGAGAAGCCAGAGCCCTTCGGGTGAGCCTTCGCGCGCTCCCCATCGAAGATCTTCGGAGCAGCCTCGCCCGAGAAAAGCCGGGCACGGTGCGATACAATTCCATCCTCGTGGAGCTTAACAAGAAATTCTCCACCCCCTTCGCCTGCCTGATCCTCGCCCTCCTGGGCGCTCCTCTCGGAGTCCAGAACCGCAGGAGCGGCCGCCACGGCGGCTTTGCGCTCAGCCTCGCGGTGCTGTTCCTCTACTATATCCTCGCCTCCTTCGCCGAAGGGCTGGGCGAGAACGGCGCCATCCCGCCGGCCGCCGCGGCCTGGGGGCCGAACGTGCTCCTCTTGTTCGTGGCGGGATGGATCATCCGCAGGGTCGTCCGCCGCGGCGCCGTTGACGTCTTGGATTTCCTCGCTCGGGCAGCGGGGCGCCTTTCCCTCCCCGCCCGGTTCCGACCGAGGACAACATGAGCATCATCAGCCGCTACGTCCTCTTTCAGTTCCTCCGCCTCGTGGTCCTGTGCCAGAGCGGCGCCATCATCTTGTTCCTCATCGCGGAGTTCATCGAGCGCATCGACGACCTCATCGAAAAGAAGGCCGCCCTCACCGACGGAATCCTTTATTTCGCCTTCAAGATGCCCCAGCTCGTCTTTCTCTCCCTCCCGGTCACCGTCCTGCTGACCAGCATCTTGTCCCTCATCCTCCTCTCGCGCGGAAACGAGGTCGTGGCGATGCGCGCCTGCGGAGCGAGCGTCTATCAGGTAGTTTCGCCGATCCTCGCGGCCAGCCTAGCTATCAGCGCTCTCGCCTTTCTCGGGAACGAATACCTCATACCCTTCGCAAACCGCCAGGTGCAATACATCTGGCGGGTGAAAGTCAAAAAAGTTCCCCTCCGCAGCTACAATCGCCTGGACAAGCTTTGGTACCGCTCCGAAGACAATACCTTTTGGAGCATCACCTTCCTCGACCCCTATCAGGACACCATGGCGAAAGTCACCCTCTACCGCTTCGATCAAACCAACCGCCTCGTTCAGCGAATCGATGCCGCGCGGGCCGAGTGGGTGCCCGAGGAGAACCGATGGCGCTTTATTCAGGGGCTGATTCATCACTTCGAGCGGAACGGGGAGATCCGACAGGAGCCCTTCCAGAAAGCTCACTTCACCCTCCGGGACAAACCAGAGGATTTCAAAAAAGAGGGCAAGAAACCAGAGGAGATGAGGTGGGGGGAATTGCGCCGCTACATCCGCGCGATGCAGAAAAGCGGGGTGGACACCACGCGCTACCTTGTAGACTTGTGGGCGAAGCTATCCACCCCCTTCGTAAGCTTCGTCCTCGCGCTGGTGGGCGTGCCCTTCTCCCTCAAATCCAGCCGCAGCGCCGGCCTCGCCCTCGGGGTCGCCACGGCCGTGGGGATTGGGGCCGTCTACCTCATCCTCTTCTACGTGGGCCTCTCCCTCGGCCACGCCGGCCGCCTCCCCCCCCTGGTGGCCGCCTGGGGCCCCAACGCCATCTTCCTGGCGGGGGGATGCTACTTCATGACCCACCTGCGAGGCTGAGGCCGGAGGACCTCACCTCACTCCGCCCGAGGCGGCCTCCAGAAGGCGGGCGGCCAGAGCATCCCCGCGGTCGATTTGGAACCCAACACGCAGGACCCGGAGCGGTCCTCCCGGAAGCAGCGGGGCCAGCTTCACGGCATCCTTCTCGGTGGTCACGATGAGGTCCGCCCCTGTCTCATGCAGCGAAGCGAGCAGCCGCTCCGCCGCCGCCGGCGTGTAGGCCGCATGGTCCGGATGTGCATGGTGGCGCCGCACGACCGCCCCCAGGCGAGAGAGGGCGTCAGAGAACCCCTCGGGCCGGGCGATGCCGCTCACCGCGACGACGGCGGCGCCCGCCAGGTCCGCCGGCCTCCCCACAGCATTCCCCCCCCCGTCGAGAAGGACCTCGGGAACCAAGAATCCCGCAAAAATCTGCGCCCTTGGCGCCGCCGCTTCCACCTCTCTGCGCCTCTCGGCTTGCCGGAGGCCGCCGAAGTCCACATCGCCCGTCATCAGAACCACATCCGCCCGCCTCAGGGCGCCACGCGGCTCGCGCAGGGCCCCGGCAGGGAACACGCGCCCGTTTCCAAAGGGACACTCTCCGCGCAGGAGAACCAAATCCAAGTTCCGCCAGAGAGCCAAGTGCTGGAATCCGTCGTCGAGGAGGACAAGTTCCGCGCCAAACTCTTTGGCCGCGCGCCGCGCCGCCGCAGGGCGGTCACGCCCCGTGAGGAGAGGCGTTTGCGGGAAGCGGCGGGCGAGCATCACCGCCTCGTCTGCGGCCGGAGGACAAGGGAGGACGCTCCCCCGCCCATCCCCCACCACCGTCACCGCCTCCGAGGCGCCCCCATAGCCCCGGCTCACCACGGCGGGCCGGCGACCTGCCCCGAGAAGGCGCTCGAGCGCCCAGGCCACGGCGGGCGTCTTCCCTGTACCGCCCAGCGTGAGGTTCCCCACCGAGAGGACGGGGACGGGAGCCTCGCTCTCCCTCAATAGCCCCCCCTCGTAGAGCCGCCGCCTGAGGCCCATCCAGGCCCCATATACCCACCCGGCAGGCGAGAGTGCGGCGAGCGCCCCGCTCGCCCAAGCTGGAACCCCGGGCTCCCCTTCCAGAGCGCGGAGGATGCCCGCCCGCCCTCTCAAGCCCGTCGCCCTCCCGCGAGACCGAGCACCTCCACCAAAAACGCCGCAGCGCGGTCGGCCGCTCCGCGGCTCGCCAGCACCGCAGCGCGGGCTGCCCCTCCGGCCCGCCCGCGGGCCTCCTCGTCCGAGAGCCAGCGCTCGAAGGCCCACTCAAGGGCGTAGGGCCCCTCCACCTGGAGGGCTCCTCCCGCCCCCAGCAGCGCCTCGGCCACCTCGGCAAAATTCTCCATGAAGGGACCAAAGACCACGGGCACCCCCCAGCGCGCCGCCTCGATGGGGTTTTGCCCCCCGTGAGGGA
>CAYMWZ010000298.1:0-4040 GCA_964394385.1 uncultured Nitrospinaceae bacterium
CCTTCGGGAGCCCCGGCCTCTGGCCCAGGAGGCGACAGCCGCGAGCAGCTCCGGCGGCGCAGCGGGCGGCGGCGGCGGCGGAGCCCCCTTCGCCAGGGATACCGCATGAGAGCCCGCCTCGGCGACCGAGCCGGCCACGGAAACGCGACTCCCCGGGGGGAGGAGGGCCTCCACCTGCCTCCTCTCCGCCCCGACAAAGTGCACGACGGCGGGCTTCGCGCTCTGGCGGATCGCCCCGAGGAGGGTCTTCAATGTCTGCGGCCCGGGAGGCTTGCCCAGGACGAGGAGGACCTCGGTCTTCGCGTCCTCGGCGAGGACTCCGATGGCCTCGGCCATGGCGATTCCTCCCACGGCGTAGGTCACGTCGCGTCCGCCAGTTCCGAGCGCGCACCGGATCCCGCCGCCGGCGGCGTCAATGGCGGCCAGAGCCTCCTGGATGCCCGTCCCCGTCGCCCCGACGATCCCAATCGGACCGGGCGACATGACGTTGCAAAAGCCCAGGCCCACCCCGCCGATGTGGGCCGTCCCGCAGTCCGGGCCCATGACCAGGAGGCCCAGCTCCCGCCCCATCCGCTTGAGGGCGATCTCGTCTTCGAGAGAGACGTTGTCGCTGAAAATAAAACAGTGAAGGCCCCGCCGCAGCGCCTTCTCCGCCTCGGTCCGGACGTATTCGCCGGGGATGGAGAGGAGGGCCAAGTTGAGGGCAGGGTCCCTCTCCAGAGCCGCATCGAGCGAGAGGACGGGCAGGCTCAAGGCGCCGCCCACGGGCCGCTCGGGGGCAGCCAGGGCGGCCCGCATCCGCTCGATCGCCCGCGATGCGGCCTCCTCATCAGACGCCTCGACGGCCAAAACCAGGTCGTTGGGGCCCACCCCCTCTGCCTCCCCCGCGAGGAGGCCCGCCTCGGCGAGCTGGCTCAGGTTCATGGGAGTTCCCAACGTGGCGACGGCCTGCCGCACGCCGCCCTGGCCCCTCGCCGAGGCGCTCACGCGCATGAGCTTGACCGAATCGTGATAAACGCCTTTGAGGACAAGGACAGAAACCGCCATTTCCCTTCTCCACGAATTCTGGCCCTGATGCCTCACCGCCGAGAATGAGAAACAAATATCGGATGAATCAAGGCGAAAATCAAATTTTCGCGTCCCCCCCGCACAAAGGGGGAGAGCCGAACGGGGGGCCGGGCGGGACCCCGAGCGCGCCGGAGGATTCCCCGTTTCGCCCTTGAATCGGGAAGAGACAAAGACGTAACATGGATGAAACACACGATCTGTAGAATGAGACTGCTTGCCCGCGTATAGCGTTCATCTGCTTGCAGCGGCCAATCGCAAAAAGAAAGCAAGCGACGTGTCCCAGGGGGAAGGGCTTCCCGCTCGTCCGCTGGAGGCGACACTGCCGCTCCCCTGAATTGATTCGGCCATGAGTCCCAGCAAAGGGAGTTTTCGTGTCCCTCTCCGTATTCATCGACCTATCGCTACTTCAGCTGACCATGGTGATGATGGCCCCGCTCATTATCGCCTGCCTGGGAGAGACCATCATCGAGCGCTCCGGCATTCTGAACATCGGCATCGAGGGGACGGTCACGCTGGGAGCGGTCATCGGGTTCCTGGGCACTTATCAGACGGGAAGCCCGCTCATCGGTTGCTTGGCGGCGATGGCGGCGGGGGGCTTGATGGCCTCTTTGCTCGGCTATTTCGCCATTACCCTCAGGGCCAATCAGATCGTCGTCGGCTTGGGGATCTTCGTCCTGGGCTTCGGCCTATCCCCCTTCATCTACCGGCTCGTCTTCGGCGTCGTCCAGTCCCCGCCGCAGATCACCACCCTCCCCGTCCTGGACACGCCCCTCCTCGGGGCGATCCCATTCGCCGGGGAGGTGTTCTTCCGACAAAACGCGCTGGTCTACGTCTCCTACCTGTTGGTTGCGGCCGTCTGGTTCTTTCTGTTCAAGACGCCCCTTGGGCTGAGGCTCCGCGCCTGCGGCGAAAACCCCCGGGCCGCCGACTCCCTGGGCATCGAGGTGGGCCGCATGCGCTACGGGGCCTGCGCGGTGGGGGGTCTGCTCCTGGGACTCGCGGGCGCCTACCTGCCTCTGGTGATCACAGGAACGTTCACCGACAACATTGTGAATGGAAGGGGATGGCTCGCCCTGATGCTCGTCATCTTCGGGCGATGGCTGCCCTTCTGGTCTTTTCTGGGTGCCGTCCTGTTCGCCTACGTGGACGCGTTCCAGTTCAAGGTGAGCGCCCTTCCCGAGATCGCCAAGGCGATCCCGCCCCAGTTCCTCCAGATGCTCCCATACATCTTCGCCATGATCGTCCTGGTTCAGGTCGCGCGGGGGGCAGAGGCCCCGCGGGCGCTGGCCCGGCCCTACGACCGGGAGGCCCGCGACTGAAACGGCCTGAGACATCCAAAACGCAAAGGAGAAACGCCATGAAGAGAACCGTCAGAGACCTACTTCTCACACTCGCCGCTGTCGCGGGCCTCTTTCTCGCTGCCGCGCTCCAGGGGGAGCCCGCCGAAGCGGCCCAGCAGCACAAGTTCGCCATCATCATGCCCGGCCCCGTTGAAGATGCCGACTTCAACTTCCGCGGGTACGAGGTGAGCCAGCTCGTCAAGGAGCACTTCAAAATTCCCGCTTCTTATTCGGAGCGGGTCGCCCCCGCGGACGCCGAGCGGGTCGCCCGCGAGTACATCGCCTCGGGCCACACCATCGTCGTCTTCCACGGAGGACAATACTTCCGCCAGGTGACGAAGCTAGCGCCCATGTTTCCCGAGGTCGCCTTCGTCATCACCAGCTCCAGCGATGGCGTCTTAGGCAAAAACATCTGGAACATCCAACGCAAATTCAACGAGGGCTTCTACGTCCTGGGCGCCCTCGCGGGCCTTTCCACCAAGACGAACAAGGTCGGCGTCATCGCCGGAATCCATCTTCCCGACTGGCGCGCGGCCATCAACTCCGCCTCGGACGCCCTCAAGGCAACCAACCCCAAGGCGAAACTCGTCTATGCCTTCACCGGCCACCAAAACGACCCCGTGAAGGCGCGCCAGACGGCTGAGGCGATGATCGCCGACGATGTGGACTTCATCATCAACCTGGTGAACCTGGGGGTCTACGGGGTCGTCGAGGCGGCAAAGGCGGCTCCGCGGAAGGTCCTCCTCACAACCTTCTACACCGACAAGACGGACAAGGCCCCTGAGCATTTCGCCGGGAGCCTGGTGCTGGACTTCCGTCCGACTGTCCGACAGGCGGTGGAGGCGATTATCAAGGGACGAAAAGGAGGATACATCGCAATGCGGCCGGGCTCCGGCTTCGAGCTCTCGGGGGTCCGCAACGTCCCGCCCAAGGCCGCCGAGGCGGTTAAGGAAATCTTCTCGAAGGTGGAGCGGGGAGAGATCAAGCCCCGAAACGAGCTGAAGACCATCACCCTGGCACAGTAGCCTCCAGAAAGCCCCCTCCCCGAGGGGCCCCGGACGGCCCCTCGGGGAGGGGCGAGAGTGGGTTTCGTCCGATTCCCCGGGATGGCACATGGTCGCGAAGGATGAGCCCCGGGTCGAAATGTTCCGGGTCAGAAAACGGTTCGGCGCGGTGGTCGCTCTCGACGGCGTGGACTTCGAGGCGTCGAAGGGGGAGATCCACGGCTTGCTGGGGGAGAACGGCGCCGGAAAGACCTCCCTGATGAACATCCTGAGCGGCCTCTACCGCGCCGACGAGGGCGAAATTTGCATCGACGGCCGCCAAGTCTCCATCCGCGCGCCGCGAGACGCCATCGGCCTCGGCATCGGGATGGTCCACCAGCATGTGGAGCTCATCAGCAACTTCACCGCTTTGGAGAACATCCTCCTCGGCCGGGAGGGTTCCCGCTGGATCCTCGAAGCCGAGGCCCACCGGAAGTCGGTCGAGGAGGTGGCCGCGCGCTTCGGCCTCGCCGTCCCCCTCGGCGAGCCCGTCAAGAAGCTTCCAGCAGGCGTCCAGCAGAAAATCGAGATCCTCAAGGCCCTCTACCGCGGCGCGGACACGCTCATCCTGGATGAGCCCACGACCATG
>CAYMWZ010000299.1:0-4007 GCA_964394385.1 uncultured Nitrospinaceae bacterium
GCTGCGATGACCGAGAGATGCGGATCGCTCAGGAGGAGGTCAGGCGCTCCATGGCCTTTCGTTCCGGCGGGGGATGCTGCTGAGGAGGTCCGATCGGGTCGGGCCCCGGGAGTCGCTCAAGTTTATGGTGAATCCGCCACAGGAGGGAAGGCAGGCGTGGGAAAGAACAAAAAAAAGAGAAATACGCAGGACGCTCCCTTCCCTGAGCGGCCGGCGGGCGCGCAGTATAAAACCAAGAGGTCCAGGGCGATTTTGGTCATCGGCGCAGCCCTGGTTCTGGGGGCGGCCTTCATCGGTGTCATCCGGCTGACTTCCGCCGTGGCTCCCTCGCCGGAGGAGTCTTCTTTCAGGGCGCTGGGGGTTCAGCTGTTCGACGAAAGACCCTCAGCGCCCGACTTCACGCTTCGGCGGATGAATGGAAGCGAGGTCCGGCTGGCGGATCTCAAGGGGAAGGTCATCTTCCTCAACTTCTGGGCCACTTGGTGCACCCCTTGCCGGTGGGAGATGCCGGAAATTGAGGCGATGTATCAAAACTTCAAGGACGAGGGATTCGATGTCGTCGCGGTCTCCATCGACGCAACTCCTGATCCCATAGAGCCCTTTGCCCGGTCAATGAATCTGACGTTCCCCATCGCCCATGACCCGGGCATGGCGGTCGCGAGGCGCTACGGCTTCCGGGGACCGCCCCTCAGCTTTTTCATCGACCGGAAGGGCCGCATTGTGGGGGGAGCCTCGGGTCCCCGGAATTGGAACGGTCCACTTGCCCAAAACCTGGTGAAAAAGCTTCTCGCTGAACCTGCTGCGTGAAAACGCCCATGAGTGAACGACGGGGGTGATTAAGATGAGCACCGCGCTGAAGGCCCCGAAGATCAAACTCCCGGCCGAATATGAGGCGGAAGCCCGATGGAAGCCCTCAGGCATGGACCGCCGCCGCTTCATGAACTGGGCGGGCTGGTTGGGCGTCCTGGGCTCGCTCGGGGTGGCGCTCTTGGGCTTTGTCCGCTTCCTTTTCCCGCGCGTCCTCTTCGAGCCGCCGGCCGAGTTCAAGGCGGGCTCCCCTGCGGATTACGCCGTCGGGGCGGTGGACACCCGTTGGGTGATCTCCCAGCGCGTGTGGATCATCCGGGAGGAGCAGGGCTTCTACTCTCTCCTCGCCGTGTGCACTCATTTGGGCTGCACCCCCAAGTGGCTGGCCTCGGAGAACAAGTTCAAGTGCCCCTGCCACGGGAGCGGCTTCTACAAGAGCGGGGTCAACTTCGAGGGGCCCGCCCCCCGGCCCCTGGAGCGGGTGAAGATCGTCCTCGCCGAGGACGGGCAGATCCTCATCGACAAGGGCACGACCTTCCGTCAAGAAAAGGGGGAGTGGTCGAAGCCCGGGGCATATTTGACCACCTAGGGAAAAGTGGCCGTGACAAAGAAAATCATCGCTGCGGGGGTATTTCAGGTTCTTCTGTCAGTGGGCCTGATGGTATCGGCGCTGAATCTTTCCGCTTCCGTTTCCGAGGCGCAGCAGAAAGATCCGTTTGAGGAGCTGGGGATCGTCGTATTCAAAGAGCGGCTGCCCGCGCCGGATTTCGCGCTTCAGCGGATGAGCGGGGGCGAGGTCCGCCTCTCGGACCTGAGAGGGAAAGTCATCTTCATCAACTTCTTCGCCACCTGGTGCTCCCCGTGCGCGTGGGAGATGCCAGAGATAGAAGCTCTTTACAACGCCTTCAAGGATGAAGGCTTCGAGGTGGTTGCGGTTTCGATTGATGCGAGCCCGGCGCCTTTGGTGAATTTCGCGAAATTGCTGAATCTCTCGTTCCCGATTGTTCACGACCCGGGGATGGCGGTCGCGAGGCGATACGGCTTCCGGGGACCCCCCCTCAGCTATCTCATCGACCGCAGGGGATACGTCGTGGGAGGGGCTCCCGGGCCGCGGCCCTGGAACGCTGCCTTGGCGCATGAAATCGTCAAGAGGCTTCTTGAGGAACCGATGTCTTAAATGATGAGGGAGGAGGGAAATCGGCTTTGGGAGAGCAGGAAAATGAAAAGCCCCTGGATGTTCCTTCGAGCCCGCCTCCTTGGGATTCTCACCGTCGCATGTGTGGCAATGGCCGCTCAAATGAGCTGGGCCGAGGATCCGGAGCTCGTGCTGAAACTGTACGCGAAAGAGTTCTCCATTGAACCCTCCGTGACAAACGTGCGGGAAGGTCCGGTGAGGATTCTGGTCATCAATGAGGGAACCATGGCGCATGCGCTCACGATAGAGGGGCGGGAGGGAACGCTGGTCGGGGTGGCGCCCGGGAAAACCGCCCAGGTGACAGTGAACCTCAAGGAGGGAGAATACGTCTTCTACTGTCCCAAGAGAGGGCATCGGGAAAAAGGGATGGTCGGGCGCGTGAAGGTTTACAGAAAGTCGTACAACGAACGCGGATGAACCTCTCAGAGGTACAAATACACTCATGCCTGTCCGAACCATTTTCCCGTCCATCTGGGCCCGCTGGCTTCTGACGGCGAGTACCCTGATCCTGATCGGGCTAGCCTATTGGAGGCTGCCCGCGTTCCAGGCGGCTGCCCATCGGGTAGTTGCTCCTTTGGCGATGGGCGACGTCCGGGCGCTCAAAGAGTTCATCTTGTCCTTCGGGTGGTGGGCGCCCGCCGCCTCCGTCTTCCTGATGATCCTCCAGACCTTGATCGCGCCGCTGCCGGCCTTCGTTCTGGCCATCGCGAACGCCATGGTGTTCGGGCTCTTTTGGGGGTGCCTCCTGACATGCGTCTCCGCCCTGGCAGCCGCATTGGTGGCCTTTTACATCGCCCGCTGGCTCGGGAGGCCCCTCATCGTGCGATGGGCGGGCGGCTGGCGGCTGGATGCCCTGTTCGAAAGATATGGCGCCTGGGGAATCCTGATCCTCCGCCTTTTCCCTGTTATTTCGTTTGACTTCGTGAGCTTCGCGGCGGGGGTCACGGCGATTCGGGCCAAGCACTTCGCCCTCGCCACCTTTGTGGGGATGGTGCCCGCCGCCGTGGCGTACTCGCTCCTGGGCGAATCGATCGAATCCGCCAACCGCTGGTCCCTTGCCGGTGGAGCCGCTCTTTTGATTTTGCTGCTTGCAGGAACCTATTTGGTTCGGCGGAGCCGGGCGTGGCAGAACTTCAGGCCTCTGCTCGGCGCCCCGGCGAACAGGGCGAAACAGACCGTCAAAATTTGAGGGATACGACATGAGCGACGGCGGAAATCAGTCCCCCTCCGGGATGTTCGTGGGCTTGGTCCTGATGACGCTCTGCTGCGCGGGCCCCATCCTCCTCGCGGGCGGCGGAGGCGCGGCGATCGCTGGGTTCTTTGGAGACAACCTCTGGGCCGTCATCGGGGGCGCGGCCGTCCTCGCCGCGGGGGCGCTCCTCCTCTTCGGCCGCCGCAAGGAAGGAGACCGCTAAATGATGGGATTCGCTGCCGAGGTGTCCATCCCCCTGGCGTTCCTCGCCGGACTGATATCTTTTCTCTCTCCCTGCACCTTGCCGGTTCTTCCTTCGTTTCTGGCGTATCTGAGCGGAGCCTCTGGGTCCAACCCTGCCGCGGCCCAGGAGGCCTCCCGGGCCCGGATGATGACGAGCGCCCTTCTGTTCATCGTCGGGTTCACCGTGGTGTTCGTCCTTCTGGGGGCCTCATTCAGCGCCCTGGGGAAGCTCCTCTTCGCGTATCAAGAAACCCTGATCAAGATTGGCGGGATCCTGCTCATCGTGTTCGGCCTTCTCCTGACGGGCTGGCTGAAGATCCCGTTCCTGTATCGTGAATTCCGGCCCATTGAGTTGAAAAGCCGCCCCGCGGGATACGCGGGCGCCATCGCGGTCGGCTTCGCCTTCGGCGTGGGCTGGACGCCCTGCATCGGCCCCATCCTGGGAGCGATCCTGACCATCGCGGGGACCTCCCAGGGCGTGGAGCAGGGGATGCTCCTCCTTTTGGTCTACTCGATCGGCCTCGCCATCCCGTTCCTCTTGAGCGCCTGGCTCTTCCACTCCATCCTGGG
>CAYMWZ010000300.1:0-3985 GCA_964394385.1 uncultured Nitrospinaceae bacterium
CGACGTGTGGGTGATCCACGACGACGAGCGGCGGGACTTCGCCGTGCTGCTCGTCAAGGCGGCGGGGCTCCCGACGGTCCGGCTCGGGGACTCCAACAAGGTGGAAGTCGCCGACGAGGTGGTGGCCATCGGCAACCCGAAGGGCCTCGAGCTGACCTTCACCTTGGGCATCGTGAGCGCCGTCCGGCCCATGCCCGGCAAGGACTACCGCTTCATCCAGCACCAGGCGCCCATCTCGAAGGGGTCGAGCGGGGGGCCGCTCCTGAACATGCGGGGCGAGGTCATCGGGATCAACACCTTTTACTTCGAGGGGGGCCAGAACCTGAACGGGGCGGTGCCCGTGAACTACGTCAAGGCCTACCTGAACGACCCCCCCAAGATGACCTACGCCGAGTACGCCCGAAGCCGGGGCGCCCCGCCGCAAGTAGCCAAGGTGGAGCCCCCGGCTCTCCCCGCGGCCTGGAAGACGTACCGGAATGAAACACACAGGTTCAGTTTTAAGTATCCGGGGGATTGGGACCTTGATGAGAAAAAGGGCCTGCCATGGACTCCACTCTGGATCCTTGTCATGGCTCCAATGCTCAAAGACGGGCGTTGGCAGATTCTGCCGTATCACTTTTACACGTATGTACTTCTTCCTCAGCAGTCGGAATTCTTCAAACAGGGCGGGCGGCTGAACGTTAATAACCCACAGGAAAGCGCGAAAGCGGCCCATGACATGTATGCGAAGCTTTGGAATGTAATGCCGGGTTATCGGGAAATTTCGACGAAGCTGCTTCACGGCGCTGGCTACGCCGGCTTCTACACATTTTATAATTTAGGTCCCAAGAAAGAGGTTGTTCAAGCGAGTTTCCAGATCATTACGAAATCGCGCGTATACACTGTTAGTGGATATTGCGTGTGTGGTACGGACTCATCCGACTACGCAAGCTTCAAGAATATGCTTGATGAAGTCGTTAAAAGCTTCAGGTTCGGAAATTGACCCCCCTTTCCCTCACGCCTCCTTGAGGGCGGCGACGAGGTCGAGAACCCCCTTCTGCGCGTCCGAGAAGAACATCAGGGTGTTGTCCGCGGCGAAAAGCGGGTTCGGGATCCCGGCGAAGCCCGGGCTCAGGCTCCGCTTGATCACCACCACGGTCCGGGCCTTGCGGACCTCGAGGATGGGCATCCCCGCGATGGGGCTCGAGGCGTCGGTCGCGGCCACGGGGTTCACGGTGTCGTTCGCCCCGATGACGAGGACCACGTCGGTCTGCTCGAAGGTCGGGTTGATCTGGTCCATCTCCTTGAGCTTGTCGTAGGGGACCTCGGCCTCGGCCAGGAGGACGTTCATGTGCCCGGGCATGCGGCCCGCGACGGGGTGGATGCCGTACTCCACCTCGATGCCGCGGGATTCAAGCAGGTTGGCCAGGTCCCGCACGGCGTGCTGGGCGCGCGAGACCGCCATCCCGTAGCCGGGCGCCACCACCACCCGCCGGGCGGCGTCGAAGAGCATGGCCACCTCCTCGGCCGTGGTCGCCTTGATCCGCCCGGCGTAGACCTCCTCCTCGGTGGGGCCCTGCCCCGCCGCGGCCTCGAAGCCCCCCACCAGGACGTTGACCAGGGAGCGGTTCATGGCCTTGCACATGATCTGGGTCAGGATGATCCCCGAGGCCCCGACGAGCGAGCCCGTGATGATGAGGGCGTTGTTCGCCAGGACGAAGCCGGTGGAGGCGGCGGCCAGGCCCGAGTAGGAGTTCAAGAGGCAGATCGCCACCGGCATGTCGGCCCCGCCGATGGGGAGGACGAGCAGGACGCCCAGGACCGAGGCCACGAGCACCATCGCCCAGTAGGCCCCCACGGCGGCCCCGGGCTGGAGCAGGATGAGGGAGCCCACGGCGAGCGAGAGGAGGAGGAGGAGGAGGTTCAGCAGCTGGTGGGCCGGGAGCCGCACCGAGCGCTCGGTGGTCAAGCCCTCCAGCTTCGCGAAGGCCACCAGGCTCCCCCAGAAGGTGACCGCGCCGATGATGCCGGAGGCCACGGTGGCCACCTGGAGCTGGGTCTCGGGGGCGCCGGTAGCGACCGTCTTCGCGATCATGGCGGCCCCCGCCACCACGACGGAGGCCGCGCCGCCAAAGCCGTTCAGGAGGGCCACCATCTGGGGCATGGCCGTGATGCGGATGAAGAGGGCGAGCGCCGCCCCGATCGCAGCCCCGGCGATGAGCCCCGCGACGATGATCTCGTAGCGGAGGATGTTCCGGTCGAGGAGGGTCAGGACGATGGCGATCAGCATCCCCGCCGCGCCGGTGAGGTTCCCCCGCACGGCGGTGCGCGGGTGGGCGAGCCCCTTCAGGCCCATGATGAAGAGGACGGCGGCGGCGAGGTAGCCGATGTGGATGACGACGGGGCTCAAGGCCTATTCCTTCCGCTTGAACATCAAGAGCATGCGGTTCGTGACCAGGAACCCGCCCACCACGTTGATCGTGGCGAAGACCACGGCGAGAAAGCCCAGCAGGGCGGTGAAGACGCTCTCCTCGAGGCCGGCGAAGATGAGCGCCCCCAGGATGGTGATCCCCGAAATCGCGTTCGAGCCCGACATGAGGGGGGTGTGGAGGATGGGCGGCACCTTGGTGATGACCTCGTAGCCCACGAACAGGGACAGGATGAAAATCGTCAGCCCGGCCGTCAGGACCTCCATCAGCTCCTCCCCCCCGCGGCGGGCGTGGCCGGCAGGCCGAGCGCCTCGCGCACCTTCGGGTTCACGATCTCGCCCCCCCGCGTCACCAGGGTCTCCCGCCCGATCGGCTCCTCCCCGTCCATCTGGACGGCCCCGTCCCGGTAGAGGTGGAGGAGGAAGTTGGTGATGTTCTTGGCGTAGAGCTGGCTCGCCGTGTGGGGCACATCGGAGGGCAGGTTGACCGGCCCGTGGATGACGACCCCCTGGCGCTCGACCGTCTCGCCGGGGACCGTCAGGGCGCAGTTCCCCCCGCGCTCGGCGGCCAAGTCCACGACGACCGAGCCGGGCGCCATGCGCGCCACCATCTCCTCCGAGACGAGGACGGGCGCCCGCTTGCCCGGGACCGCGGCGGTGGTGATGAGGATGTCGCACGCGGCCACGGCGTTGCCCAGGAGCTCCTGCTGCTTCCGGTAGAAATCCTCGCTCTGGGCCTTGGCGTAGCCGCCCGCGTCCTGGGCCTCCTGCGTCTCGATCGGAAGCTCGACGAACTTGGCCCCCAGGCTCTCCACCTCGGCCTTGGCCGCGGGCCGGATGTCGTAGCCCTCGACCACGGCCCCGAGCCGCCTCGCGGTGGCGATCGCCTGGAGGCCCGCCACCCCCGCCCCCACCACGAGCACGCGGGCGGGCGCCACGGTGCCCGCGGCGGTCATCATCATGGGGAAGAGGCGGCCGAAGGTGTTCCCGGCGAGGAGGACCGCCTTATAGCCCGAGACGGTGGCCATCGAGGAGAGGGCGTCCATGCCCTGGGCGCGCGAGATCCGGGGGAGGAGCTCGAGCGCGAAGGTGGCCACCCGCCGCCCGGCCAGGGCCTTCATCGCCTCATGGGCCGTCAGGGGCTCGGCGAAGCCGATGAGGATCTGCTCGGGCCGGAGGAGGCCCACGTCGTCCGCCCCCCGCTCGGGGTTGGCCCCCGGGGTGCGCACCTGGAGGATCACCCCGGCCTGGGCGAAGACCTCCTCGCGGGAGGGGGCGGTCCGCGCGCCGCGCCTCTTGTACTCGGAGGCCGGGTAGCCCGCCGCCGCCCCGGCCCCGGCCTCGACGAGGACCTCGAGGCCCTTCCCCGTGAGGGCGGGCACGGCCGCGGGCACGAGGGCCACCCGCCGCTCGCCCGGATAGGTCTCCTTCGGCACCCCGACGATCAGGGCCATGCGATGTCCCTGCGATGATCTCCCGCGCTCATTCATCCTCCTTGGGCCGCGCCATCATAGCGGCTTTCCCCTATCCCTGAAACCCCGTCCCGAAGACGCTCCGCATGAGGTCGCCCTCGGCGAA
>CAYMWZ010000301.1:0-3981 GCA_964394385.1 uncultured Nitrospinaceae bacterium
CCACGTTGATGTTGATCGCGCGCACCGAGGCGCACTTGGCCTCGAAGCCGTAGAGTCGGACCAAGTCCTCCTGGTAGGGGATAAACTGCTCGAGCATGGTGAGGGTGGTGAAGCGGTGGCCGAGGAGGCAGGCCATCGCCATGCTGGCCTCGGAGATCGAGCAGACGGGGATGTCGAGGATCTCCTTCAGGGCGAACACCCCCACGTTGCCGAAGCCCGCGAGCACCACGGCGTCCGGGCGGTCGGCCTCAACCCGCTCGCGCACGGCCTCGATCATGTGGGGGGCGCTCATGTAGTCGCCATAGGCGCAGTCGATGTTGCGCGTGCCACCGGGCGAGGTGAGCTCGACCAACTCGGTCGTGGGGAGCGCGCAGCGGCGCGCCGAGCGCATGATGACCTCGGTCACGATCTCCGAAGTGTTCGGGTTCGCAATCAGGATCTTCATCTATTCTCCTCCGCATCTCTGTGCTCCGGGTGATCTCGGGTCGGAGGATTATAGCGGAGGTGGATCCGCCGCGGCCACCTGTTCGGCGAAACGCGGCACCTTTCCAGCCGATGGCCCGTTCGGTGCCGTGCTCCGCAAAAATTCGATATCGTGTAAAATGAGTCCCCTGGCATGGTCGCCTCATCGGCCCACGGCGCGGCAAGATTCAGCCCCATGTCCATATCAAAAGCGATTTTTTAGGTTATGATTGGCCTCCTTTCGTTCCTTTTTCACTTTCTCCGACCACGGGTCGCTCGGCCGCCGCGAACTTCTTCCTCCGCGGGCAGGTCGCCTTCTACTAGGCGTGGGGGGGCCCGAAATTATTGCGGAGCACAAGGGTCAGTCTTTCCCACGGAGGTGAGTCACAACTGTCGGCAATGTGGTTTTTTGTTGCCGGGTATAGGATATAGAGGCGGATGATTCGAGGGACCAGGACGGGAGAATGCTCGAATACTGTTACCGTCAGGCGGCATCAAGGTTCGGTCAGGTTTTTGGACAAGAGGCGGTCGAGGTGCCCCGTGAGGCGGGCCGGTTGACACCGTGGAGGAGCCAGGATGAGCCCCGGACGAGCCGTTCTTTGGGAGGAACAAAACCTTTCCACTTTTCCACGTCTTCAGCGCGAGAAGCCCATGGTGATTCTCCCCGTGGGCGCCACCGAGCAGCATGGCCCTCACGCCCCCTTCGGGACCGATACGTTGACCGTGTACGAAATCGCAAAGCGGGTCTCGGCCATGACGGGTGTTCTTGTGGCACCGCCCA
This sequence comes from uncultured Nitrospinaceae bacterium, assembly GCA_964394385.1. Lineage (GTDB taxonomy): Bacteria > UBA8248 > UBA8248 > UBA8248 > UBA8248 > CAYMWZ01. The sequence continues at coordinate 1,244 of CAYMWZ010000301.1, forward strand.
TTTCCTATGGAAGTTCCCTCGCCCATCGAAACTTCCCTGGGACGATTTCGCTTTCCCCGCACACACTCATAAGGGTGGTTGAGGATGTGTGTGATTGGTTCTGGAAGTGGGGAATTCGCAAGATCATGCTTCTGAACGGGCACGGCGTGAACTTTCCGCCCCTCTGGGTGGCGCTCGAATCGGTGCGCCACAAGTACTCCGAGATTCAGATGACGGTCATCACGTGGTGGGACGTATCCAAGGAAGCCCAAAAGCACATGTTCAAAGATCAGACGGAGGGCGCCTACCATTTCTCGCCATCCATCGCCCATGCGGGGCTGGGGGAGACGGCCTGCGTGCTGGCATACCGTCCCGAGCTCATCGACATGGAGCGGGCTGTGGATGGCCCCCCCGAGGTCAAGGGCCTCGTGTTCAAGTACGAGTTTCACCGTCTTTCACCCCACGGCGTGAAGGCGCGCGGGATCCCAGGAGCGGCCACGGCCGAGATCGGCGAGGAGATTCTCCAGGCAACAGCCAAGGTCCTGGCCGAGCTCGTGGAGCGCGGCCTGGCGGAGAAGATTCCGAGCATGAGCTCTTGACGGCGGATAGAGAAAGGTATATTCTTCACCAACTAACCTACATAGACATATGAATGCTCGGTTGCGATTGCTTTTGAGTTCCGGGTGACGGGTGAAGGCAGCGCCCGTCCACCCTTCCGAGGAACTTGTTCAACTGTTGTAAGAGGGGAGGAGGAGTCGGCCATGGTGCGGGGACGATGGATCGCGATGGCAATCGCGGCAACCTTTGCGCTGGGTTGGACTGCAACGGTTGCGGAGGCCCAGAAGCTCAAGTTGGTCCTGCGGACGGTTCCGGCGGAGGCGGCGCAGGAGTACCTCAAGACGATCCCGAAGAAGTTTAAAGAGGCCACGGGCTACGACATGGAGATCGAGTGGGTGGCCCCGCGCGAGCTGCGGCGAAAGCTCATCACGGCTGCCGAGACCAAGACGGGGCCAGACATGATCGAGGTGCTCTACAACGGGGCCATCTCCGTTAAGGACGCCCTGGAGCCCGTGGACGACGTGGTGAACGAGATGGCGAATAAGGCGGGCGGGTACTACGACATCTTCAAGGAGGGCGGCTTTTTCGGCGGGCATTGGCACGCCGCCCCCTACACGACCGGCCCGCAGGTCCTGAACTACCGGAAGAGCATCTTGAAGCAAATCGGGGAGGGCCCCCCCGACACCTGGGAGGACGCGCTGCGCGTCGGCGCCAAGCTCAAGAAAGGGGGCCTGCCCGCGTGGGCGGAGGCCCTGGGCAGCCACACCATCGACCCGAGCACGACGGTTCTCTGCATCCTGTGGTCCTACGGGTCCAAGCAGGTCTCCCCCGACGGGAAGCGGGTCACCCTGGATTCGCCCGAGACGAGGGCGGGGCTCAACTTCATCAAGCGGGCCTACGAGGAGGCCTGGCCCAAGGCGGTCATCCAGTGGCAGATTCTGGAGAACAACCAGACCTTCCTGGGCGGCAAGACCGCCATGACGATCAACGCCAACAGCATCGCTTGGAAGTTGAGCACCGAGGCGAAGTGGAAGAGCGTGTACGATGACCTGGGCTTTGCCCTTACGCCCCGGGGGCCGGCCGGGCGGCACTGCACGGCCATCCCCCAGTTCCTGGTCCTCTTCAAGCACTCCAAGATGAAGAAGGAGGGGAAGGCGCTGATTCGCTTCATCCTGGAGCCCAAGACGCAGATCGACATTGCGAAAGAGTCCTGGCAGTATACCCCGGTGCACAAGGGGCTCGCGGACCAGCTTCCTGATCGCGACTTCTACAAGGTCATGACCCAGCAGGCCCTCTACGCCCACGTGCCGGGGTGGCCGGGGCCGCAGAACCCGGCGGCGGCCGAGGTGCACGAGCGCTTCACCCTGGTCCACATGGCCCAGCGGGTTGTCCAGGGGCAGGACATCGACGCCTCCATCAAGCAGACGGTGGAGGAGCTGAAGAAGATCTACGGCATCCGGTAGGGCGGTTCGCCCTTTCAGGAGCGCCCTTGATGGTTGTCACCACCGAACGGGAAGAAGCCCTCCGGGCCCCGGCGGAGGAGCAGTTCGCTCCGCTGGGGCCCGTGGCCCGCCGCCTGGAGCGGCAGGAGGTCTTGGGCTATCTGATGATGGCCCCGGCCATCCTTCTCTTGCTGGTGCTCCTGGGCTATCCCTTTGTCCAGGCCATCTGGCTGACCATGCTGGAGAAGCCGGCCGGTTCGGAGGGCACCTTCGTCGGTCTGGGCAACTACGCCAAGCTCTGGTCCGACCAGACTTTTCGCTGGACGGTGGTGAACTCCCTGATCTTTACGACGGTTTCCGTGACCCTCAAAATCGTCCTGGGGATGATCGGCGCCCTCATTTTGAACCAGGCCTTCCACTTGAAAAACCTCTGCCGCGGCTTGATCCTCCTCCCCTGGATCATTCCCTCGGTCTTGAGCGCGCTGGTTTGGCTCTGGATGTACGACGACACGTTCGGCGTCATCAGCCGCACTCTCATTGCGCTGGGCCTCCTTCAGGAGAAGATCCTCTGGCTCTCCCAGTGGCACGTGGCGCTCACCTCACTCATCATCGTGAACGTCTGGCGCGGGATGCCTTTCTTCATCGTCTCGCTCCTCGCGGCCCTTCAGACGGTGCCGCAGGAGCAGTACGAGGCGGCCGAGATCGACGGCGCGGGCCACTGGGCCCAGTTTTGGAATGTTACCCTCCCCAACATCAACC
>CAYMWZ010000302.1:0-3974 GCA_964394385.1 uncultured Nitrospinaceae bacterium
ACGAGAGCGAGCCCGGCACCTTCAAGGACCGCGCCCTCCTCGACGCCTTCCCGGAGCTGGTCCTCGAGGGGATGCTTATCGCGGCCTGGGCCGTCGGCGCCCGGCGGGCCATCGTCTACCTCCGCCACGAGTATGCCCGCCAGGGGCGGGCCCTCGGGCGCGCTCTCCGGTCGGCGCGCGCGGCGGGCCTCCTCGGGGGGAGGAGGAGCCCCTCGGTCTCGGTCTTCGTGAGCCCGGGCGGCTACATCTGCGGGGAGGAAACCGCCCTCCTCGAAGTCTTGGAGGACAAGCGGGCCCAGCCCCGCGACAAGCCCCCCTACCCCGGCACCCACGGCCTCTTCGGCCGCCCCACCCTCATCAACAACGTCGAGACCTTCGCCCTCGTGCCCGCCATCCTGCGCAAGGGGCCCGCCTGGTACACCGCCTCTGGCCAAAACGGAGCCCAGGGCTTCAGGCTCCTCGGCATCAGCGGGCCGGTGCGCCGCCCCGGGGTGTACGAGGTCGACTTCGGCACCCCGATCCGCTCCCTCATCGAGGAAACCGCAGGTGGCATGCGCGATGGCATGACGCTCAAGGCCTTCTGCCCGGGCGGGGCGAGCAGCGGCTTCCTGCCCGCGGCGATGGCAGACCTCCCCTATGACTTCCACCCCCTCGCCGAGGCGGGGAGCATGCTGGGGAGCGGCGCCCTGGTGGCGATCCCCGAAGGGGAGGACATGGTGGCCCTGGCCCACAACGTCCTCAGGTTTTTCCGTGACGAGTCCTGTGGTAAATGCGTCCCCTGCCGGGTGGGGACGGAGAAGCTGACGGGCTTTCTCGAGCGGGCCCTCGCCAGCGCCGGCCGTCCCGGGGAGATGCGCGCGATGGTGGAGGTCTCCGCCGCCATGATTGACACCTCCATCTGCGGCCTGGGGCAGGCGGCTCCTCTCCCGATTCTCTCTATTTTCAAGCATTTCCGCCAAGAACTTGACAAAAAACTCGAAGACAAGGGCGCCCCCAATGGCCGCTGACTCCCCCATCCCCTTCACTCTGGACGGCCGCAGGCTAGAGGCCGCGCCCGGCGCCTCCCTCTGGGAGGCCGCCGCCGCCGCGGGCGTCGAGATCCCCCGCCTGTGCCACCAGCCGGGCCTGGCGCCCGTGGGGGTCTGCCGGGTGTGCGCCGTCGAGGTGCGGGGAGCGCGGGCCCTGGTTCCGGCCTGCGCCCGCCGGGTCGAGGCGGAGATGGAGGTCTGGAGCGCCAGCGCGCGCGTCGTTCGGGCCCAGCGCGTCCTGGTCGAGATGCTCATGGCCGATCATCCCGTCCCCTGTGCCCGCGAACGCGAGCGGGGCAACTGCGAGCTCGAAGCCCTGGCGCGCAAGCTGGGAACCTCGGACGGCGCTAGCCGCCTCCCGGCCCGGCGTGGCGCCCCTGCCCCCGATCTCTCCTCCCCGGTCATTGCGGTGGATCTCGCCGCCTGCATCCTGTGCGACCGCTGCATCCGCGCCTGCAACGATGTCCAGTACAACGATGTCATCGGCCGCGCGGGGAGGGGACCCTACACGCGCATCGCCTTCGACGCCGGCCTCCCGATGGGGGATTCCACCTGCGTCTCCTGCGGGGAGTGCGCCGCCGCCTGCCCCACCGGGGCGCTCGTCCACAAGGCCTTGACCCTCCCCGAGGCGCCCTCGGGCGCGCGGGAGGTGGACTCGGTCTGCCCCTACTGCGGAGTGGGCTGCGCCATCACCTACCGGGTGAGGGACAACACCATCGTCGGCGTGGAAGGACGCGCCTCTAGCCCCGTCAACCGGGGCAGGCTCTGCGTCAAGGGCCGCTACGGCTTCGACTACGCCCACCATCCCGACCGCCTGGCCGTCCCCCTCATCCGCAAGGAGGACGCCCCCAAGACCGTGGAGCTCCCGGCGGACCCCCGCCTCCTCTTCCGGGAGGCGGGGTGGGAGGAGGCCATGTCCCTCGCCGCCACCCGCTTCAAGGCGATCCGCGAGCGACACGGCCCCTCGGCCCTCGCGGGATTCGGCTCGGCCAAGGGCTCGAACGAGGAGAACTACCTCTTCCAGAAGCTCATCCGCGCCGTCTTCGGCACGAACAATGTGGACCACTGCACTCGGCTTTGCCACGCCAGCTCCGTCGCCGCCCTCCTCGAGACCATCGGGAGCAGCGCGGTGAGCAACGTCTTCGCCGACGCCCTGAAGGCCGACTTCATCCTGGTGGCCGGCTCGAACACGACCGAGAACCACCCTGTCGCCGCCACCTTCATCAAGCAGGCCGCCAAGAGGGGGGCCACCCTGGCCGTCCTCGACCCCCGCCGGATCGGCTTGGTGGACCACGCGGACATCTTCCTGCCCTTCCGGCCGGGCACGGACGTGGGCCTCTTCAACGGCCTCCTCCACGCCGTCATCGAGGAGGGCCTCTACGACCGGGACTTCGTGGAGCGGCGCACCGAGGGCTTCGAGGCCCTGGCCGCCAACGTCAGGCCTTACACCCCCGCCGCCGTCGCCAGGCTCACCGGGGTTCCCGCCAGGGAGATCCGCCGCCTGGCGCGTCTCTACGCGAAGGCCCCGCGTGCCATCACCTTTTGGGGGATGGGCCTCTCCCAGCACACCCACGGGACCGACAACTGCCGGGCGCTCATCGCGCTCTGCCTCGTCTGCGGCCAGATCGGCCGCCCCGGCACGGGGCTCCACCCGCTGCGGGGGCAGAACAACGTCCAGGGGGCCTCGGACGCGGGCCTGATCCCCATGGTCTATCCCGGCTACCAGAGCGTGGCAGAGGAGGCGGTGCGCAAAAAGTTCGAGGCCGCCTGGGGCCGTCCCCTCGATCCCCGCCCGGGCCTGACCGTGGTCGAGATCATGGAGGCGGCCTCGGCAGGCAAGATCAAGGGCATGTACGTCATGGGGGAGAATCCCGCCATGAGCGACCCCAACTTGAACCACTCCCGCGCGGGACTGGCGAACCTGGAGTTTCTGGCGGTCCAGGACATCTTCCTGACCGAGACCGCCGCCTACGCCGACGTCGTTCTTCCCGCCACCGCCTGCCCCGAGAAGGAGGGGACCTACACCAACACCGACCGAAGGGTGCAGCTGGGGCGGAAGGCGGTGGAGCCCCCCGGGGGGGCGCGCGAGGACTGGCGCATCGTGGCCGAGCTCTCGACCCGGATGGGCTATCCCATGACCTACAAATCGCCCGCCGAGATCTTCGAGGAGATCGCCTCCCTCACCCCCTTCCTCGCCGGGCTCCGCCACGAGCGGCTGAGAGCGCACGGGGTCGTCTGGCCCTGCCCCGCGCCCGATCACCCGGGCACCGAAACCCTCTTCACCGACACCTTCCCCTCGGGCCGGGGAAAGCTCGTCCCCGTGCAGTACGCTCCCGCCAAGGAGCTCCCCGACCGGAGGTATCCGTTCGTCTTGAACACCGGCCGCAATCTCTACCATTGGCACACCGGCGCCATGACCCGCCGCGCCCAGGCCCTCGAGGCCTCCGAGCCCGGGCCCTACGTCGAGATGAGCGAGCGGGACATGAAGCGCCTCCGCTTGCGGGACGGCGGCCGGGTGCGCGTCGCCTCCCGCCGGGGGGAGATCCTCCTCCCGGCCCGGCGCTCCTCCCAGGTCCAGCCGGGGCAGGTGTTCATCCCCTTCCACTACGTCGAGGCCGCGGCGAATCTCCTAACCATTGACGCCCTGGACCCCTGGGGGAAGATCCCCGAGTTCAAGTTCTGCGCCGTCCGGGTTGCGCGCGCCGGCTGAAGGGCTCGGGCCGGCTCCCTGCGCACTCATTCGGGAGGTTATCGCATGGCCGATGAACGCATCTTCCTGGTCGCGTGGCTCAAGCCCAAGCCGGGGAAAGAAGCCGATCTGGAGGCGCTCCTCCGCGGGATGTGCGCCCCCTCCCGGGCCGAGGCGGGCTGCGTCTTCTACAACCTCTTCCGCCCGGCCGAGGGGGCGGGCGCCTTCCACTTCATCGAGTGCTGGCGGGACCAGGC
>CAYMWZ010000303.1:0-3963 GCA_964394385.1 uncultured Nitrospinaceae bacterium
AATCCTCAAAGCTCCGCCTTGCTTCCGAGCGCCAAAGTATATGCCGGAGGGGGAAAAACCGCAATTCGCCCCGGGCGCGGGGGGACTAATCGGCGAGGAGAATGATCTGGTCCGCCTGGAGGTAGAGATCCACCCGCTCCCCCGGCGGGAGGGGCTCCTGGCCCCGGAGGTGGGCGTCCTCGGCGAGGATGAGGTGCTCTCCTGCGGCGACGGCGTAGCGGACCGCGCTGCCCAGGAACTCCCGGCCCCGGATGACGCCCGAAATCCGCGCCGCGCCGGGGAGGGGCGCCTCCCCGGCGGGCCGCACGGCCAGGTGCTGGGGGCGGAAGACTACGCTCAGGCGCCGGGCCCCTCCCTTGGGCGCGGCCGCGAGAGGCAGGACCAGGCCGCCCCCCGCCCGGAAGACGGCGCGCCCGTCGGCTTGAGACACCTCGCCCTCGATGATGTTGGCGGTGCCCAGGAAGTGGGCCACGAAGCGGTTGGCGGGCCGGTCGTAGAGCTCGAGCGGGGTCCCGATCTGCTGGATCTCCCCTTGGTCGAGGACGGCGATCCGGTCGGCGATGGTGTTCGCCTCCTCCTGGTCGTGGGTCACGTAGATGGCGGTGATGGAGAGCTTGCGCTGGAGCTCCAGGAGCTCGCCCCGCATCTGGATGCGGAGCTTGGCGTCCAGGTTCGAGAGGGGCTCGTCGAGGAGGAGGACCTCGGGCTCGACCACGATGGTGCGCGCGAGGGCGACCCGCTGCTGCTGGCCCCCCGAGAGCTGGGAGGGCCTGCGCTCGCCGAGCTCGGCGAGGCCCACGAGCTCGAGGGCGGAGGCCACCCTGCGCCCGATCTCCCGGCGGGGGAGCCTGCGCTCCTCGAGGCCGAAGGCGACGTTGCGCCAGACGCTCATGTGGGGCCAGAGGGCGTAGTTTTGGAACACCATGCCCACGTTGCGCCTCCAGGGGGGGACGCCCGTCACCTCCCGCCCCCCGATGAGCACCCGGCCCGTCTGGGCCCTGCCGAAGCCCGCGATCAGGCGAAGGAGGGTGGTCTTGCCCGAGCCGGAGGGGCCGAGGAACGCGAAAAACTCCCCCGGCTCGACGGTGAGGCTCACGTCCTTGAGGACGCGGGTGGCCCCGTAGGAGAAGTTCACATCCTCGATGGTGACGCCCGCGCGCCTCTCCGCGCTCATGGGTAGGCCCCCACGGGGCCGCGCCCCGTCTTGCCCGCCTCGATGAAGCGGTTGGAGAGGTAGGCCCCGGCCCCCATGATGGCCACGGCGACGATCCCCAGCGCCGCCCCCGGCCCCCGCCCCGCCGCGCTCTGCATGTAGACGTAGATGCCGTAGGAGAGCGGCGCGTTCGCGTCGGTCGAGACCAGCATGATGGTGGTCGAGAGCTCGACCGCCGCCGTCACGAAGCTCGCCACGAAGCCGGCCAGGATGCCCCCCGCCATCAGGGGGACGGAGACCCGCCACACGGTCTTGACCTTGTTCGCCCCCAGGTTCTCGGCGGCCTCCTCGAGCGAGGGGTGCACCTGGTAGAGAGCGGCGGTGCAGGCCCTAAGGGCGTAGGGGAGGCGGCGGACCGAGAGCGCCACGACCAGGACCGGCCAGAAGGTGGCCATGGGCTCCCCGCTCCAGGGGAGGGGCACCTGGTAGAAGGTCCTCAGGTAGCCGATCCCCAGGACCACGCCCGGGATCGCCAGGGAGGCCATGGAGACGTAGTCCAGCAGGTGGCGGCCGATGAGCCGGGTGCGGAGGACCAGGTAGGCGATGGCGGTGCCGATCACGATGTCGATCCCCGCCGCGAGGAAGCTGTAGAGCAGGGTGTTCGTCATGAACTCGGGCGTCTCGCGGAAGACGTCGACGAAGTGCTTTGCGGTGTAGGCGTCGGGCAGCACGCTGAAGGACCAGACGGTTCCGATCGAGAGGAGGAAGATCCCGACGTGCGGGGAGAGGGCGAGCAGGAGGATGAAGGCCACGATCCCGTAGCAGGCGGCCTTCTCCCAGGGCTTGAGGGTGCGCTTGGTGAGCCCGCCGCCCCCCTTCTGGAGGGTGGCGAAGTCCTTTCCCTTGAGCGCCAGCGCCGCGACCCACATGGAGAGCAGGGAGAACGCCACCATGATGACCGAGAAGACGTAGCCCATCGGGTCGGCGATGCCGATCGAGGTGATCCGCAGGTAGGCCTGGGGGCCCATCATGTTCGTCACGTTCAGGAGGAGCGGGGTGCCCAGGTCGTCGAACACCTTGGTGAATACCAGGAGCGCCCCCGCCACGTAGCCCGGCATGGCGAGGGGGAAGACGATCCGCCGGAAGAGCCGGAAGCCGGTCGCCCCCAGGTTCTGGGCGGATTCCTCCATGGCGCTGTCGATGTTGGCGAGGCTGGCCGAGAGGTTCATCAGGAGGAAGGGGAAATAGTGCAGGGTCTCGACGAAGATCACCCCGTTCAGCCCCTCCATGATGGGGAAGGTGAAGCCGAGGTATCGCTCCAGCAGGAGGTTGACGCTCCCGCTCCGGCCGAAGATGAGCTGCATGGCCACCGCCCCGACGAAGGGGGGGATGATGAGGGGGATCACCCCCAGGCTCTGGATGAGGATCGCCCCGCGGAACTCGAAGCGCGTGGTGAAGTAGGCCAGCGGGAGCGAAATGAGGGTGGCGAAGACCATCGACATCAAGGCAACGTAGAAGGAGTTGTAGAAGGACTCGACGAAGAGGTCCGTCCGGAAGAAATCCTGGAAGTGGACGAGGGTGAAGCCGCCCCTCGGGTCCGAGAAGGCGACGAAGATCACCTGGAGGACGGGAACCACCAAGAAAAGGAGAAGGAAGAGGGCGATGGCGAGCGCCACCGCCGTCTGCCCCCAGTTCCGCCGCATGGCGCGCCCCCCGGAAGACAGCGCGGGCCGGATCCGGCGGGGGCCGCCGGACCCGGCCCGGGGATGTGCCTACTTCGCCGCCGCACCTGCCTTAGCGGCCAGCTCCTGGGCCTCCGCGTAGTTCTTCTTGGCGAAGGAATCCCACTGCTTCTCCACCTCGGCCTGGCGCTTGGGCGGCGCCTGGCCCTTCTTCACCCGCTTGAAGATGCCCGTGAACTTGGGGTCGGCCGCCTCCTTCTCGGCGACGGGCACCGTGCCGGCGAGCTTCCGGGCCCGGGCGAGGAGGCCGGACGCCTGCGCGCTGGGTTTCGCCTTGAGCGCCGCCTCGGCCTCGTGGATCGCGCGCCAGGCGGCCCGCAGCTCCTTCAGGCGGAAGGTGATCATGTGGTCGAAGAGCGAGTTGACGAGCTGGTAGCGGGCCGTCGAGACGTCGGCGTCGAACTTGACGGCGGCCCCGATGGACTTGTCCTTGAAGGGATTGGGATAGTCCTGGGGCGCCTTGGCGTAGACCGCGGGCAGGACGGGGAGCCTCCGGATCTTCTTGTCCAGGAGGATCTCCTGCCCCTCGGGCGAGAGGAGGAACTCGATGAAGGCGGCCGCCGCCTTGGGGTGCGGCGCGTTCTTGATGATGCCCACGTTGGCCGGGACGAGGGTGGTCACCCGCGGATAGGCGAAGCCCACCGGGAAGCCGCTCGCCTGGGAGGAGAGGCCGAAGAAGTCGATGACGATCCCCACCCCGAACTGGCCGTTGTTCACCCCGTCGGGGACGCCGAAGCTCCTCTCGGTCACGGTGGCGAAGTTGCCCCCCATCTCGAGGAGGCTGGCCCACCCCTTCGTCCAGCCCTCGCCCTGGAGGAGGGTCTCGACGGTGAGGTGGGTCGTGCCCGAGCGGGAGGGCGCCGAGATCCCCACGTGGCCGTGGTAGATGGGCTTCTTCAGGTCATCCCACTCCCGGGGCTCGGGGAGATTCTTCGCCTTGAGGTAGCGGGTGTTCCACATGATCCCGTAGCCGGAGGCCGCGAAGCCCTTCCGGTAGCCCTCCGGGTCGTGGATGGGGAAGGCGCCCACCTTCTCCGGGATTCCCGCCGCCTTGTGCTCATACTTCTG